>CALRGS010000001.1 GCA_943357975.1 Candidatus Nomurabacteria bacterium
GATACTGCGATAAGTAAACTAAAGCCCGGTGACTATGTCATCGCACTTGATGAAAATGGCAAGAATTTTACTACCCTAGAATTTTCCCAAGCCATTGAAAAACTCCTCCATGCTTCACATAGGCGTATCGTGTTTGTTATTGGAGAATCTCACGGACTACAGCAATCTGTACGCGATCGCGCCAATATCACCATATGCCTCGGCAAGCTTACCCTCCCCCATGAACTTGCCCGCCTGGTCCTCGCGGAGCAATTGTATCGAGTTACGAACCTTATCGGAGGTGGTAAGTATCATCATCAGTAATATGAATACGCACGAGTTATTAAAAAAAATCGAACAGGAATCCCTCTCCCTTGTCTGGTGGAAAGACGAGCAAAAAGCTCGTGGAGAAGATGTTGTGAATGACCCCAAAAAAGGCGAGCGTCCTTGGATCATTCCTGAAACCACTGGGCAGTTTTTGCATGACGTGATACTGAAGAATAATTTTAGTTCTGCATTAGAACTAGGAACCTCTATTGGTTATTCAACCATTTGGATCGCCGATGCCTTGTCGCAGAATAATGGGAACGTTCACACTATTGAGCACTCCTTAAATAAAATTCCTGTAGCAAAAAAATATTTCCAAGAATCAGGCTTTGAAAAAATAATTACACTCCATGAAGGAAACATCTTGGCTATCCTTGAACAATTTCCCAGTGACCTTACTTTTGATTTCGTATTCATGGACGCAGATCGTGGACACTATCACGAATACTTCCCACTCATCAAAAAACACCTTCGTGAAGGTGCAATTATCATTGCCGACAATGCAGGAAATATGAACACCCGCATGCAACCGTTTTTTGATTTGTTACAACAAGAAGGTGTGGCTTTTGAGATTTTGAATATGGATAACGGACTTTTAATTACTGGTGGTTACCGATCCGGTGGTACGTCATAATAGTTAATCAAGAATTTCGCAAAATCAACGAATGGGAGCAACAGGGTGTCCGATGAAAACTTCGCACCATTTTTGGGATGATAGTTATAGAGAAAAACAATAAACTTTGGATTTTGTGCTGGAAAATACGCCATGAACGTATGCAGATTTCTGTCATCGTAATACCCACCGTTCTCATGATCCGCAATCTGCGCGGTTCCTGTTTTTGCAGCAATTGAATAGTGCTCCAGTTTTATTTTCCCATCATTATAATTATCAAACACCGTGGTCAGCATTTTTGTAATCGTTACAGCCGTTTCAGGTTTAATGAGCTGTCCTGTCACCGGCCATTCCATTTTTTTATGAATACCACTTGGATAATCAATTTCGGAAACAAGGTGTGGTGTCACCAAACGACCACCATTGGCAAGGACTGCCTGCGCACGAAGCATTTCAATCGGTGAAACAGCAACCCCTTGTCCAAATGATACGTTGGCAAATTCTACATCACGATTCGTACCAAGGTTTGAAATGAGCCCCTTGGTCTCTGCCGGCAAATCAATACCTGTTCGTTCACCAAATCCAAAAGATTCCCACTGTTTGCGAAAAGCCTCTTTTTGCATGCGCTGCATCACATGCACCATTCCTGTGTTCAATGATTGATTTAATACGCTCTGCATAGTCACATTATTTCCACGACCTTTTTTATCGAAGTTATAAATAGTCCTGTTCCCCACTTTTACAAACCCTGCGTCGTTATAGGTTGTTGTTGGTGTCACCATGCCCTGATCCAGAGCAATAGCCATAATCACCGGTTTCATAATAGAACCCATTTCAAAATCACTTTCGATCAGTGGGTTATTAAATTGAGATACGTTGGTCACACTTCGTGTTTGATTTAAATCAAATCCATTATCAAGCCCCATGGCAATGATCGCCCCTGTTTTCGGATCCATGACAATACCTCCGGTTCGATCAGAGTTCCACTTTTCCTTAACGGCATCAAGCATCTGTTCAAGGCTTTTTTGAACAGATGGTTCGATAGTGGTAACTACGTCACCTTCAATTTCATCAGCATCCCCTACTAATTTACTAATATCAGTAAAAATTTCAGCAAAGAAGTTTACATACAATTTTTGGTCTGTACGCGCAAGTACTTTGTTATAGGAGTGTTCAATCCCATAGCGTCCAGAAAAATCATCCCCTTTGAACCCCATGAATCCGATTGCGTGTGCGGCTAAATCCCCGGCAGGATAAAAACGCCAGTTCATACGATAAGCAGTCACTCCGGGTAGTTTCATTGCTGTAATTTGTGAAGCTGCAGATTCGGGAACATTTACTGCAATTTCCACATACGGGTCTTTTTTCTTGGTTACTTGAGTAATGAATGTGTCATGGTCAAGTCCAAGAATTTTTCCAATTTTTGTATAGGCAGCTTCTGGGTCACCTAAGGTAATCGTGCTTACTGCGATTTTAAATCCTGACTTAACCGTTGCTGCAGAAACCTGATTACCATCCTTGCTAGTAAAATAAATACTTCCTCGATCAAAGAGGTTTGAACTATTTGTTACATACTGTCGGTCAGCTAGCATTTCATACTGTCGCCCATGAATAATTTGTAAATAAAAAAGCTTAGCGATAAAAATCACTACGGCAAAAACAACCAGCCCACTTACCAAATACAGTCGTTTTTGAGAAAAATTCGAATCCATTATGTGGGAATTATACCATAGCTTTTAAGTTATTGAGGAAAACAAAAAAAGGGAGCCGCAGGGGCTCCCTTTTAAAAATCACTTTTTCTTCTTAGCTAAACTCTCCCTTAAATTTAATCGGCATTTCTCATAACTCTCCATAAAATTTATGGTCTCTGTGTTGCTTACCTCTTTCGCCCTGCGGGTAAAAATTTGAGCCATAGTATGATTCTCGGTCATCATCTTTCTGATAAATCTAAGCGAGGAAAATTTCTTTCCCCCTTTAATTTCTTCAGCAAGCGAATCACGAAAATCTTTATGGCTTACCCACATAATTTTATTATGAATTGCAAGGCTTGAATGTACAAACATTACCCCTTGTGGCGCAATAGCATAGTCCTGAATATCATAGGGACTGAAAGGAAACAGTGAGTACATTTGGTCAATGGACGCCTTCAGAGTATCCGGCAGCTTCTTGGCGGTAATCATTCGATTATTAAGAGATATGGTTCTCTTCTTCTTTGTTCCCTTAAGGTGACTATTGTAGTAACGACCATCTGGCTGGTCTTTTACCAAAGCCATATGTTTAACGTTCTTGGTAAATTCTTCTACCAAACCTTTCACAAGAGCAGTATCAGCTGCAAATACTTGAGGAAGGGTCTCATCATACAATTCCGACTTAATAAGGTTCGAACGAAGAGTTACTTGTATTTCACGATATTGTGATTTAAAGTGCCACGCAGCTATTGCCTGATTAATCTGACGAATCAAATTAATCTCGGTTTCTGAAACAACTGGCGAGGTTGGCACAATAGAATACCCAATGACTTTTGGAGTCATCTTGTACTGAGCAAGAAAATTCTGAATATCGTCTGCAAATTTTTGAGTATTCCCTTCCAATCTTATTGATTTGTTCGTAGTAAACCTTGTCATCTTTATTATTTCAGGATGATTAAGAACAGGTATAAGGTTAAAAGTGGAAGAGAGATGTAAATCATAGCGATCGCTCGCATTTTTGAGCGCACTTTCCAAAATAGAAAATGTTTGCTGTACTTCCGGATCAACAACTGTTGCGGTAACCGGAGTGCCTTTATTAGCAAGCGGACAAGGCGGACAGCCCTGGTCACAGCTTTTGGATGCAGCGAATATTTCTATACTAATCTCGTCAAAAGCGGGTCTGGATTTTTTCTTTGCCATTTTATTTTATGTTTTTGTGGTTCAATAATTTTTTTCTACATTACTCTATAAAAAGACTTTTGTCAAGTAACAAAAACCCCTCTTCCAGGGGGTTTTTGAATAGTATTTAAATTTACCGCACCAACGCCACGATCCCACTTACCAAATACAGTCGTTTTTGAGAAAAGCTTGAATCCATTATGTGGGAATTATAACATATCTTCTCAAACAAAAATCCCCCGTCTGGTGAGTTGGGGGATTTAAAATTCTTAGAACTTCGCTAGTTTGCACGGACAGTTTGTACCACAATCTGTTTTGGTGAAAGAGCTTGTGATAATTTTTTGAAAAGTTTCTTGACCTTACTTGTTTTCGGGGGCTTGGGTGTACAAGATAGTAAGTAAAGAAAGCAGGTTACAAAAATCCAATGAATCATTCCAGCAACAATCGCAATATTGTCTATGAGGCTTTCACTATTAATTGGAGGCATGTTCATAATCATATAAACCAAAAACACAATCACCGCTAAGCACATGAACAAAAAAAATATTCTTCCGGGCATCATTGAGACCTCCAAATTATTTCTGGATGTTTTGTTTTCAAAACATTGTTGCTCTATTGCGTCAACTACTGCAGAAAAAATACGTACACACATAAAACCGATTGACGTAAAAATTATAGTAATTATTATTTTTACCATAGAACTATATATTGGTAAGAAAAAGATTAAACATACTATAAATGCACTGATCAAGGACGCAACTACGAGAGATAACCGAGCGAGCCAAAAGTTGTTTACTCCAACCAGGTCTTGAAAGAAATCAGAAAATGCTTGAAATTTCCCCAAAAGGAATCTGTCGATTGTTTTCATAAGTGTTTTGTTTAGTGCTATATTATCACAGGTAATATATTCTGTCAAGAAACAAAAACCCCTCTTCCAAGGGGTTTTTGTTATAATGTGTAGTTTTACCGCACCAACGCCACCGTATCCGCATCGGGATGTGTATAGGCAAAAGTCGGAGTCTTTGATTCTACGAACCCAAGGGCTGCCGCCTTTTGAATATCAATACTTGAAGCAAGGTTAAAGTATTTAATTTCCAAATCAGAAACTTTGGCTTGTGAAGTCCTCACTTCAGAATACAGTGTCTTTCGCTGATTAATCGCCACCACCGAACGTGCAATGAAAAATGAATACAGCGCAAACATTCCTACCAATGCCATTAGTAAATACCGGTTCCATGAACCAGAGAAGATATTTTTTATTGGATTGGTAATGATGTGTTGCATATATTTTTATTGACCCTCTCCACGATAGTGGAGAGGGTGGTTTCCGTAAGGAAACCGGGTGAGGACTATTGGGAGATCTTTTCAAGAACTCGTAACTGGGCACTTCTCGCTCTTACGTTCTCCTTAACTTCCTCATCCGTCGGTTTGATTGGTTTTTTTGTAATCAAGGTCGCAAGGTCTGCATGTGCCTGATCACGGAAGAAATTTTTTACAATACGGTCTTCCCCACTATGGAACGTAATGATTGCAAATCGTCCTCCTGGTTTTAATGCTGCAAACCCTTTCACTAACACCTCCTTCACAGCTCCATATTCATCATTCGTTGCAATGCGCAGTGCTTGAAATGTTTTCGTGGCAGGATTCGTGCGCATCCAAGCCTTCCTTGGGAGCACTGACTCAATCACTGCGACTAAATCAAAGGTGGTATTTATTGGCTTACGTTTACGTTCAGCGACAATGGTGCGGGCAATTTTTCGAGAAGCCGTCTCGTCAGCATACGCGTACAACATGTCCGCAATAACATTTTCATCCCACGTGTTCACAATATCCCAAGCAGTAATATCCTCGTCTGTCGGATTGTCTTTCAATGTCATATGGAGAGGTCCATCGACTTGGAAAGAAAATCCTCTGTCTGGATCGGCAATCTGAAATGATGACCATCCTAAGTCGAGAAATATCCCATCAACTTGTTCGATATTGTTTTCAAGCAATACCTGATCAAGCTTTCTAAAATTTTCTCGAACTAATATTTTTTTACAAGGAAACGTTTTAAGTTTTTCCTCTGCACGAGTAATGGCATTCGAATCCAGATCGAAACCAATCAATGTCCCATCTGGCCCCAAATGCTCCGCAATTGCTGCAGCATGACTCGCACCACCTAATGTACCGTCGATATAGACGCCATTTTTTTTGATACTCAACACGTCTATTGATTCTTTGAATAGTACTGGGATATGCATATTAGATCATGCCAATGTCTGCTAATTTCTGAGCAAGGACATTTGCTTCTTTTTCTACGCCGTTGGTGTACTTGTTCCAAGATTCTTCATTCCACAATTCAATGCGATTATGAATTCCTGCAACTACAACTTTTGTAGAAAGGTCTGCGTACCCTTTGAGGTGATCAGGAACGAGCACTCGCCCACTTCCATCCACTTCAGTTTCGGTAGCACCTCCTAACATCGCACGTGAAAATCCACGCCCTTCTGCAGAACCAATCGAAAGACCTGCTAATTTTTCTGAAAACTTTTTCCATTCGGATACCGGGTACACAAAGAGACAACGATCGAGACCTCGCGTAATAATTATTTTTTTGCCCATCTCTTTGCGAAATTTCGCAGGGAGAGATAAGCGATTCTTGTCGTCCATGGTATGGCGATATTCTCCGATAAGCATAAGTTTTTTAGACCAATCTCCCTCTTTTAGAGGGAGAGCCTCAGCGATAGCTGGGCGTGGGAGTAATCCCACTTCATCCCACCACAATAGTACCTCATCCCACCTTGTAACACAATCACCCAATATATGCCTTTCTGTGGATAAGTATTTTTTCCAACAAAAAAGCCAGGTGGTCCTGGTTTTTTTTAATTATGAAATTGCTGTAATCTTCACCTTAACGAAAGGCTGTCGGTGACCATTTTTCTTGTAGTAGCGAGACTTCTGGAGGTACTTGATCACATCGATTTTCTTTGCACGTCCTGCTTCGATGAATTCTCCCATAACCTTTGCTCCTGAAATCATAGGGGCTCCAAGTTTGGTAGTAGTACCGTCGTCTACGAGAAGTACTTGATCAAAAGTAATTACATCGCCTGCATTACCTGCCATTTTCTCGAGAGTAAGCATATCACCTACTTTAACCAAGTACTGCTTACCACCGTTTGCGATTACTGCAAAAGTTCCTTCCTGTGAAGTCTTCCGAACTGCCTTTTTAGGAGCCTTTTTTACTGCTTTTTTAGCTGTTGCCATAGTGGAAATACAATATCATATTGCAGGATTTTTTGCAAGGCGTTATACTGTCCCCATGATTACGCTCCATAAAAATAACCACCTCGTTTGGGTTGACCTAGAAAATCCGACTTCCGAGGATATTGCCAGTATTATCAAGGAATACGCGGTCCATCCGACTTGGGCAAGCGAACTCCTCAGTCCATCAGAACGTGCAAAAACCGATACCAACGAAACCACCTTTTATGCCGTCCTTCACTACCCCAACCACCCCTCTCGCCATAGTGATGGTCGTGAAATAGAGGTTGACTATATTGTCTCAGAAAAGTTTTTAATCACTGCGCACTACACCCCTATTGATACCTTCATTGAATTCGAAAAAAAATTTGACGTCGCAAGCAGTTTAGATCGAATGCAGATTAAAACTGGTGCTGAATTATTTCTCTCGTTGAATAATCAATTGTACCGAGGTCTCCGCGAAGAACTTGAGCCATTCAGAAAAGAAGCCAAGAAAATTGAATCTGAAATTTTCCAAGGACATGAGTTTCATATGGTAAAGGAGGTTTCCATGCTCGGCAGTCGCCTCCTTGATTTTAGACAATCATTACGTCCACATAAAATTATTTTGAAATCACTTGAGTTTCAAGCTCCAAAACTATTCCCACACGTACTTGCAACTGAAGATAAGATTTTCCGAGAATATTTCCGTGTGGAATCTGCACTTGAAAATATTCGAGAACTCCTCAAGGAGCTTCGCGATACTAACGACTCACTCCTTACTGCAAAAAACAATGAGGTAACCAAAAAACTTACCTTGATGGCATTCGTTACCTTCCCGCTTACCCTTGTGGCAACCATACTCCTTGCTCATAATGCACCTAGTATGTTCCAAGGCATTAACGGTTTTTGGACCATTGTCGGAATTCTCGTAGTATTGTTTCTCGGTATGCAAATATACTTTACCTATAAAAAGTGGATTTAGATCCACTTTTTTGGTATATTTACGTCTATGAAGATCCAACTCACCAATACTCTTGGTCACAACAAAGAAGTCTTTACGCCCCTCAAGGAGGGTTTTGTCGGTATGTATCACTGCGGACCGACCGTCTATTGGAATCAGCATATTGGAAATATGCGCGCCGTAGTTATTGCTGACCTGGTACGTCGTATGTTTATGTACAATGAATATACTGTAACCCTTGTGCGTAACTACACCGACGTAGGTCACCTTACTGGTGATAATCTTGGTGACGCTGATACAGGCGAGGATCGCATGACGAAAGCGGTACGACGTGAAAACCTTACTCCTGATGCTATTGCTCAAAAATACATCGATATCTATAAGCACGATATTGGACTATTGAACAATCTCCCTCCTACTCACGATCCACGAGCTACAGAATATATTTCTGGAATGATTGAGCTTGTTTCTGAACTATTAAAAAATGGAAATGCCTATACTACTGATCAAGCTGTTTATTTTGATGTAACCACCTATCATGAATACACAAAACTTTCTGGACAAAAACTCGCAGCCCAAGAAGTAGGTGAGGGTCACGGATCTGTAAGCGATCCCAACAAGCGCAATCCTGCGGACTTTGCTATTTGGTTTTTCAAAACAGGAACCCATAGTAACGCACTACAAACATGGCCATCTCCATTTACTTCACCTCTCGTAGAACATGGTGAAGGATTTCCTGGGTGGCATATTGAATGTTCTGCTATGAGTAAAGCATTCCTCGGCGAAACGTTTGATGTACACATGGGAGGGATTGAACATATCCCTATTCACCACACTAATGAAATTGCACAATCAACCTGTGCAAATCATGCCCACTTCGTAAATTATTGGCTCCATAATGAGCACCTTATTGTTGATGGTAAAAAAATGGCTAAGTCTGATGGAACGTCGTACGTAATGGCAGATATTATAGAAAAAGGTTTTGAACCACTCGCGCTTCGCTACTTCTTCCTTCAAGCTCACTATCGATCTAAACAAAATTTTACTTGGGAGAGCCTCACCGCTTCACAGACTGCTTACAAAAAACTCCGTACTACCCTTTCGGGGTTTCCTGATGATGGAATTGTTTCAGAATCATACCAAGTACTCTTCCATGAAATGATCAATGATGATTTAAATACCGCAGGAGCCCTTGCTGTTGTTTGGGAACTTTTGAAAAATAAAGACGTTGCTGATGCAGACAAAAAGGCTACCATCCTCGATTTCGACAAGGTCCTTGGTTTGAAACTTGATGAAAAGGTTGTCGAGCAAGCAATTCCAGCAAACGTTCAAGCCCTCATCGACGAACGAACCCAGGCACGTGCTGAAAAAGACTGGGTCAAGTCTGACGAATTACGCGATACGATCAAGGCACTAGGATTTGAAGTAAACGATAAATAGTGCTATCTTAAAATAAAATATTCCTTCACCCATAAAGCCCTTATCATGAAAGAGCGTGCAAATAGTAGTATAAGTCGGTTGATGATCGCTTATGGATTTTTCTCATTTACAGTTTTTGAAGCTTCCCTCATGATTGATATCCTGAGCAATCATGGATATATATCATCTGCCTTTAGTGGTGGTGTTATGCTCCTGGCACTCATTATCTTTCTCTGGTTAAAACCAAAAACTGGTCCGGCCTGAAAAAACCTTCTTTGAATTCAAAGAAGGTTTTTTACAACTCTTTTCTCAACTCCTCAATCATTTCCTTTGCTTTCTTGGAAAGTCGCTTCGGCATAGCTACCTTAATTCCAACAATCAAATCCCCTCTTCCGCGCCCGTGCATCACCCCCTTCCCTTTGATCTTAAACTGATCACCTGTATTTGCTCCTTCTGGAATATGGAGTTTTTCCTTGCCGTCCAATGTTTCAATTTCAATCTCTATCCCAAGGAGTGCATCAGCAAGGTCAATTTCACGAGACATTATCAAATCATTCCCCGCTCGTTTTAAAGTTGAATGCGAATCAATTGCGATATGAATATATAAATCTCCTGACTGTCCATGAGGTACAGCTTCCCCTGCCCCATCCATACGAAGCGTGTCCCCGTTATTTAATCCAGCGGGAATTTTAATAGTAATTTCTTCTTTATTACGAACAACACCTGCACCCTTACACAGCTCACATTTGTGTTCAGGAATTTTCCCAGTACCGTAGCACGCATCACATTCTGCCTGTGTCTGCATATTCCCAAGCATCGTCCGCTGCATTTTAACAATACGACCTTTTCCATTACAAGTTGTGCAGGTATTCATTTTTACACCCTTCTTGGCACCAGATCCTTCGCAGGTTTTACATGCTGAAACTTTATTCAACACAGCCTTTTTCTCAACACCAAAGACCATTTCCTTGAAGGTAATTTTAATCTGCGTTTCAATATCATTTCCTCGGCGTACCTTTGATCGTCCACCGCCGAATGCCCCACCAAATAAATCTCCAAGGTCAAATTCAAATCCACCTTGTCCAAAACCTCCTTGTTGAAATTGTGAAAAATCGAAACCTTCAAATGGATTTCCTCCACCTCCAAAAGGATTGCCGCCTTGGCCACCAAACTGTGGTCCACTCGATCCAAACTGATCATATTGCGCACGTTTAGATTTATCCGAGAGTGTCTGATATGCCTCGTTTATTTCTTTGAATTTTTTATCATCGCCCTTATTTTTATCAGGGTGATACAAATGTGCCAACTTTCTAAACGCACTCTTAATATCCACTTCTGATGCGTTTTTATCAACTCCTAAAGTTTTGTAATGGTCTTTTGACATGATTTAAATCCTCACCCGGCCGCACGTACTCCCACCCTCTCCACTATCGTGGAGAGGGTTTCAATTTGAAAGCATTTCGCCTTCTATACTCAACAGATTATACGTGGAATCTGTTGAGAAACAAGGAGAAATAAGGGTTATTTATCACTTGACAAATATTCATATTAGTGTATAATGTATACATTCTTTAACTTAATAAATTATTTACTATGCATTATGAATATTGGTCATTTACAACTCTGGTTGCAACCAGTCAGGTAGGAATTCCTATGCGGGCATACATATCGGGGGTAATATCATCGGAAGCGGGAGATTTCCCTTTAGAGCAAGTACCCGCTGCATTATCTAAAATCAGTGAAGCACAGGGAGTCAAATTATTAAATTCTGATAACTTCATTCTGATAAACCAGGTAGGCATCACCAAAGAAGCCTACGAGGACCACAACAATCGCACCAAAGGAAAAGGCACCTTTCTGTCAGTAGAACTGTAATACTCTACTTCGTTAAACCTCTTTATTATACTAACGTATTATAAAGAGGTTTTATTTTGCCTCACTTTCTCCTTCTTCTGTCGCATCGGCTGCCGGTTCTGCTTCAGGAGCTGCTTGTGCAGCTTTTTCTTGTTCAGCCTTCTGAATCACTTCATAAATTTTCATCATTTCTGTAGAAAGTTTTTCATTCGCATCATGAATCGCTGCTGCATCCTCTTTATCCTTCACCTCCTTGAGTGCAGCAATCGCACCATCAATAGAAGCCTTGGTAGCCTCATCAAGCTTGTCACCATATTCCTTCAATGATTTCTCTGCCGCGAACAAACTTGTTTCTGCGGTATTTTTCTTGTCTACCAATTCTTTTTTCTTCTCATCTTCTTCTTTATATTTTTCAGCATCTTCATGCATTTTTTTAATATCAGCATCAGAAAGTCCTCCTCCTGATTGCACGGTAATAGAAGCCTCTTTGTTACTTGCCTTGTCCATAGCCTTCACATTCAAGATTCCGTTCGCATTAATATCAAACGTCACTTCAATTTGTGGCATGCCTCGTGGGGCTGGCGCAATATCCCCGAGCACGAATTTTCCAAGAGACTTGTTATCACTCGCCATGGGTCGTTCACCTTGAACAATATGAATTTCTACTGATGTCTGATTATCAGCGGCTGTAGAAAATACTTGCGATTTAGAGGTTGGGATAGTTGTATTTCGTTCAATTAATTTTGTAGCCACAGATCCCATAGTTTCAATACCAAGTGACAATGGAATAACATCAAGGAGGAGTACATCCTTCACGTCTCCCTGTAATACTCCGGCCTGCACCGCAGCACCTAATGCTACTACTTCGTCTGGATTAATCGTTCGGTTAGGTTCTTTACCAAATAACTTTTTCACTTCCTCAAGGATCTTCGGCATACGAGTCTGTCCTCCTACCATGATCACTTCATCGATTTCACCAATCTTAAATGGTGATGCCGCAATGGCTCGCTTAGTGATTTCAATAGACTTATCAATAAACGGCGCAGCCAATTCCTCAAGTTTCGCTCGAGTCATTTTCATTACCAAGTGTGCAGGAACTCCATCGTTCTGTGCGATAAATGGAATATTAATTTCACTTTCAACGGCCGTAGACAATTCATGCTTTGCTTTTTCTGCAGCTTCTTTCAATCGTTGTAACGCAAGGACGTCTTTGGTTACATCAATTCCAGATTCTTTTTTAAATTCTGCAGCAATCCACGCAATAATTTCTCGATCAATGTCTTCTCCTCCCATGTGCGCATCTCCGTCGGTAGATTTTACTTCTACAAGGTCCGCACCTACTTCAAGTACTGAAATATCAAATGTTCCTCCTCCGAAGTCATACACAGCAATCTTCTGCTCTTTTTTAGAATTAAATCCGTAAGCCAAGGCGGCAGCGGTTGGTTCGTTAATAATTCGCATAACATTCAGTCCTGCAATTTTACCTGCATTTACGGTTGCCTGTCGCTGAGAGTCATCAAAATATGCGGGTACGGTAATCACAGCCTCGGTAATTTTCTCACCAAGCTTTGCTTCTACGTCTGCCTTGATTTTAGAAAGGATCATCGCAGAAATTTCTTCGGGACGATATTCTTTATCTCCAAGTTTTACTGATACTCCAGCATCTCCACCACTTGAAATTTTAAAGGGTGAATGCGCCAAGTCTTTTTTTACTACCTCGTCGGTAAACTTGTGACCCATGTAACGCTTGATTCCGAAAATAGTATTTTCTGGATTGGTTACTGCTTGGCGTTTCGCCAAAGCTCCCACCATGCGGTCGCCATTTTTTGCAAGTGCAACAATACTAGGTGTCGTTCGTGCACCTTCTACGTTTTCAATGATTTTTGGCTGTCCTCCTTCGATGATTGAGACAGCGCTGTTTGTTGTTCCTAAGTCGATTCCAATGATTTTTGACATGTGATTTGTTTAAAATTAATTATTATTTTTTAATTCTTTCTTCCCCTCCTCTATCCCCTTCTCATACCCCTTTTTATACCCCGTCCGTTTTGCAGTTTCCCCAATGGCATAAACAAAGATCACCATCGCAGTAATTTTAATCCCAAGTAAGTTTCCCCAAATTATCAAGAGTACTATTGCAATGACCACCAGACCAAAAATAGTCTTTGGCCCCATCTCTGTAAGGCTCCACATTTGTTTTTCGAGATTTTTCATATATTTCAAGCCTGCTTCGGTTAAGCTATGCAGGATACGACAAGCTTTCCGCGACCGCGAAATACTTGTACAAAGCTATTATATTCTTTGTTTTAAAGGTGTCAACCCCATACTAATTTGACACCAAACTCGAATCTGTTATGATGACACCATGCCTGTGGGGCGAGAAATCTCTTTCCCTGGCTCGGCTAACCAAGCTGAAGACAGGCATTATTAAAAAATCATCCTTCGGGATGATTTTTTAATGGTATCAAATCTCGTTTTCCTGTTATCCAGCCTGGAATAATTGATAAGAACGTATAGGATCCATCTCCTAATTTCATAACAACTACTTTATATTTTCTTTCTTGAACTATTGCAATAAAACAAAAGAATTCTTTTTCTGTGTTTTCATACTCTTGAAGCGTCCCTGATTTTTGAATAATTTCTGAAACAAAATCAAGGGCTTCAAATCGTTGTTTAATAATCTTCTTACTCCTCATACCTTTTTCCAATTTCCAAATAAGATGTTTAAATCCTCGAGACCTAAAAGACACTTCCTGTTCAAGGTATGGACAAAAGACTGATTCAAGTTTTTTGTACTTCTCTCGAAGAGGCTCAATAAATCCATGCATCTTTATATCCTACCAAACCGGGATAAAATCCATATCAATTTTTTCTCAAGAAATTCTCAAGAAATCTCTATCTCAACCAAAGAAGCCCCATGGGCTTCTTTGCTATACTCGCTCCCCAATCTGTTGTCTCCACATCGCCTGATACAACCCATTTTGTTCAAGGAGTTCTGCATGAGTCCCAGTCTCGACAAGTTTTCCTTTTTCCAAAACAAAGATTCTATCTGCGTGCATAATTGTTGAGAGCCGGTGCGCGATCAATACCGTAATCCGCAAAGCGCCTTGTGACACATCTCGAATTGTTTTCGTAATTTCTTCTTCAGTAATTGAATCAAGTGCCGACGTTGCCTCATCAAAAATCAAAATACTTGGTTTTCGTAAGAGTGCGCGCGCAATCGAAAGTCGCTGTTTTTCACCACCAGAAACTTTTACCCCTCCTTCCCCAATCACCGTATCTAGTCCTTGCTCTCCACGTTCAAGCAGATTCTGACACTGCGCATTATTGAGTGCCCCTAAACATTCAGCATCCGTCGCAGCAGGATTCACGAACAACATGTTTTCTCGAATCGTACCTGCAAACAATTGTGTGTCCTGGGTTACAAATCCAATTTGATTCCTCAATTCTTCCTTGTTAATTTCATCATAACGAATACCGTTATACAAAATCGCTCCACTGGTAGGCGTATACAACCCCACTAATAATTTTACGAGTGACGTTTTTCCAGAACCAGAAGGTCCCACAAAAGCAATGGTTTGCCCCTGTTGAACGCTATACGAAATATGTGAAAGCGCCTGAGTCGTCGCTGTTCCATATCCAAACGAAACATCATCAAATGAAAAATTCTTAAGTTCCCCCATCGCTTTCGGGTGTTCAGGGTTTGCCTCCGGAGGTGTATTCATAAGTTTCTCATAGTTTGCAAGCGAAGCCTCGGTCTCACGATACGCAGCAATAAACGGCGCAATTTGTTGTAATGGAAAGAATAACCAGAAACTATAAATATTAAGCGAGAAATATTGCCCCAGCGTAATCGTTTTCGTATAGATCAAGTAGAACAAGAAAAATACCAACCCTGCGCGAATTGCGTTTGTAATCGTACCTTGGACAAAATCAAGACTGCGCAAATAACGAAGCTTTTTAAGTTCAAGTTTCAAAATTTTATCAGTCGTATTATTCAAATGCGCAACCTCTTGTCCTGCAAGTCCGAGCGCTTTTACCAATTCAATATTGCGAAGCGATTCTGTTGTAGAGCCTGCAAGTGCTGTGGTTTCAGCAACAATCGTTTTTTGAATGGACTTGATACGTTTTGACATCAGAATACTCACGGTAGCAATCACAGCGATCATGCCAAAAAATACAACCGGGATCAGCCAATAAATAGTTGCCGAGTACACCGCAACGAATACGAAGATAATAGATGAAAAGAAAATAGTATTCACCATTTGCAGCATCAAGTTTTCAGTATCCTGGCGCGCTTTTTGGAGCTTGCCCAGCGTTTCACCAGAGCGCTCGTCTTCAAACACGCTGTACGGAAGCGCAAGTGAATGATTTACTCCTTCACGATACATATCTGCACCGGATCGTTTACTCACCGTGTTCAAATAATAATCCTGGAAATTTTTTGCTACGCGCGAAACAAGTGCCGTACCAATAAACGCAAGGACCAGTAATCCTACTCCACCCAAAAATGCTGACTGGGTAAAATCAGCAAAATGCATTGCATACTTATCAATCAACCGTTGCGTAATATACGGTTCAAGGAGTGAGAAGAACTGGTTGATAAGTGCTAATACTAATATAAGCCCACACATCATCCAATATTTTTTGATATAAAACAGAAAGATTTTCATAGATATTTATGATAGCATACTATTTATATGGCAAAGACTCCTGATTATTCCAAAAAAATCCTTAAAATCCTTGCTGAAAACAAGGCGGTTTCGGTACCCGAATTAGCCGCAAAAATGGCCCCAAGTGACTTAAAATTGGCCACCAAGGCTCGTTATGCGATTAATAGAACACTTCGTGGATTGGTGGAATCCGGCCTTATAGAGAGCCATTTTTCAGGTCAAAATGACTATGCCCGTTTGACCACGGCAGGACGTAAAAAGGCTACTACGTTGAAGCTAGAAAGCGATACCAGCCTCCTTCCCAACTGGGATGGTAAGTGGCGTATTGTACTCCTTGATCTACCAGAATTTCGGAAATCTGAACGCGAATCACTTCGCTACCTCCTCAAAAAGGCAGGGTTTGTGTGCCTCAAAAATTCAGCTTGGGTGTCCCCTTTCCCATTCGAGCACCTGTTTATGAATATCAAAAAAGACCTCAGCCTCACGACCGAGATTATGATCCTTGTTACAGAAACAATTGATCAGGAAACTGAGAAGGTGTTGTTTGAGATGTTTGGGAAATAAAAAAACCTCAACGAGGTTTTTTTATTTTAGTTAAATTAAACAATTGTCATTATTTTCTGTGCAATTTCTTGTGGAGACAAAACACTGGAATCAAACGTCGGCTGTGTTTTATCTTTCAATGCCATATAGGCATCATAGCGCTGGATAAAACCTTGTTCATCAGTAACAGAAAGTTTTGAGCCCCGCTCTTTTGCAGTAGATACTCGCTCTGCAAAACGAGCTTTCAAAACATCTAAAGGGGCCTCAACATTCACATAAGTCACCTTGATTCCATGTCTTTCTCCTAATTCTTCTAATTGCTTATTCAAATTCCCTTGCCCAACGGAACCACCTTCTGTAATTAGCGACATTCCATTTGATAACAGCTTATCTCCAATAGAGAGAAGGCAGTCTTGAACTAATTTTCGATCTCGGTCAGGAGTGTAGTCTGAAATAAGAAATTTAATCTTGTTCGCTGAAAGTCTAAAAATTTTCTTGTACTGCTCCATGATGATATTCACAGCCCAAGTTTTTCCGGACACAATAGGTCCATTTATAATTAAAATAAATTGATTCATATAAAATTTGTTGTTTTGATTATGGTTTTGATTAGTGAGTACCATTACTGGTACTCACTTTTATAGTACCACAGAATCATCAACATGACAAATTTATGAGATCTGTGTTTATTTCTTCCATCGTGGAGCAAAACGTATCAACCAGGTAAAGAATTTTGCCTTGAGCGTATTAACTCCAATCCCCCGCATCCCGTTATAAGCAATCTTCTGGAACTCTTTTAAATCATTTCCTTCGTAACAGAACTTTCCATTTTTAAAACAGTAACTACAATATTTCTCGCTGTCGCGAACTCCCGGGTCTTTATAAAATGGCATCAGACAGCTCTCGCATGCGGTGTAGGTGGTTTCTTTATTCATGCAAGTAGTATAACAAAATTATAAGATATTTAAAATTTGCTCGACTGCTTGATCAAGTGAGCCATTTTCAATAATTACTAGTGGGGTTCCATATTCCTTTGATACTCTTCTTGCGACATCTAGGGACCGTTCTTGTGCTTGTGTTAAAAACCGTATTTTTTCAGCATCTGAAATATCATCAGCGGCAAACAAGTTTCTCTCTCGGTTTTCAGAGTGAATACGTTTCAAAATATCTGCAGGATTAACATTCACATGTACAAATACTTTACAATAATCGTACCAATCACCCACAGATTCTGTAACTACCCCATTCCATACTTTTACAAAATGACTTGTCGCGATAGCACGATCACTGCTTTCACTAATATTTTTAAATGATTCTACTTGGGCGTTATTCTTTTGCTCATGAGAAAAGTTTCTGAGCAAATCATAATTAGTCTCTATACCAAGCATCTTCATCATATTATGCGAACCCTCAAAACACGGAATGTTTGTCCGTGTTTTTAAAATATTTAATATTGTAGTTTTACCAGAACCATTTATTCCACCAATAAAAACAATGTTTCGTTTCATGTATTATTTCAACTTCCAAACAACTACTCGAGCAGGACGGATAACTCGTTCCCCCATTTTGTATCCCTTCTGAATAATACGCTCAACCTTGTGATCTTGGTGTGCATCATCAGTATCTTTCGTTTCAATTGGTTCATGCGCATGCGCATCGAAATCAACACCCACTTGATCAATAGCGGTTATCCCATTATTTTCAAGAGCTGTTTTTAGTTGACTATAAATAAATTCAACTCCAATTCTCCAGTTCTTATCTACTGCTTCCCAGGCAGCCGTATTCCCCATCGCCATATCAAAACTATCCAAGGTTGGAAGAAAATCTGCGAGAACTTTTTCAGTAGTCTTTTTCTTGGTCGTATCACGAACTTCATCCAACTCCTTTTTCAAGTTTACATAATCAGCTCGTGCACGCTGAAGAGCGGTGAGGTGCTCACGAGATTCTTTCTGAGATACTTTTAATTCAGCTCGAAGGTCTTTGAGTTTCTGTTTGTCTTTCTTTTCATCTCCTACCCAATCAAGTTCTTCAAATTCTACATCATCCACAGGCTCATCTAAAATAACCTCGTCTTCAGGTTCGGGTTTGTCTAGAACTGGATCATCGTACAAATTATCGTTCATATGCTGGTATTATACATAATTTAGGACAAGAAAAAAGGCCCTGCCAGGACCTATTTTTCTATAGCAACCAAGATAACGGAAACATTTCCATTGCCTATTTTTTTTGTAAAAGTGAAGCGAGAAGTTTTATGTTCAGCACTTAATTTCTGTTCTGCAGAAAGTTTTGCAGCCGAGTGGGTTTGGCCTACTGATTCTGTAACAGTGAATGACCCATCGGGATGGCTGTCCACGAACATCTCGAACGAACTGCCAGGCGAGGCTTCATAGCCACTCACAATCTTCTTAAGAAGTTTTACACCAACTCCACCCTTAGGGCGTTCTTGTTCTAGGTTTTCGATTCCTGCCTTATTATTCCCTCCACCATTACCAGCCCTTGATTCCATAGGGGCCAACATGGCCACCGTAGCAACCGTAGCCATGAGGGTATTCTTGATAAGTTTCCCAGGATTTTCAAATGGATTTTTCATAGTTCTATTATACCAAATTTAGCCAAACAAAAAGCCCCTCTCGGGGATTTTTTGTAAAACGAATTATCGCTTTGACCACTGTGAACTCTTTCGAGCCTTCTTGTGTCCGAACTTACGACGTTCCTTAGAACGCGCATCTCGTTTCAAGTATCCAAGCTTTTTAACTTCAGTCTTTACAGACTCATCAGTCAAAGCAAGGGCTCGAGCAATTCCGTGACGGATTGCCTCAGCCTGAGAATGGGTTCCTCCTCCCTTTACTACTACAGTAATAGTATAGGTCTTTGGATCCTTTAGCTTGTGTAGAGATTCCATTGCAATCTTAACAAGGTCTTTGGTTGCAAAATATGCATCCGCTGGCTTGTCATTAACCACAAGTGAATTTTTAGCAGCTTCAGTAATACGAATACGAGCCGAAGAAGTTTTTCGACGACCAGTAGCAGCTATATAATTTTGAGATTTTGCAGCTGTCATATTAGTCGTTGATGATTAAATTCTTAAGTGTGTCAGTTCGTAACTTGTTTCGAGGAAGCATTCCGCGAACCGTTCGCATAATAACTTCTCGTATTCCACGTCGGTCTTTTAAGTGACCTCGTGTTTCGATCTTCTGACCACCTGGATACCCAGAGTAAGTCTGAAGCTCTTCGTTTAATCGTCTTTCCGAGAGGTCGAGTTTCGATGCGTTAACAATCGTAACTTTTACATCAGAAATTTTATTGGGTGCAAAACCCGTATCCATCTTCCCTCGCAAGTAACTTGCGGCGAGACTGGTGACACGGCCAAGCTTTTTCCCTGTTGCATCAATAGTGAATTCCATAAAAAGTTTAGCTAAAATAATAATGTTATACGAACTCGATAATTGCCATTTCACTTCCGTCTGAAAGTCGATTCGGCAATTTCATAATTCGCAAATATCCTCCCTTGCGGTCTTGATACTTCGGAGCGTAATCCTTGATCAAGGTCTGCGCAACATCCAATTGTCCACCCATTTCTGCGGTAAGCAATCGAAGGTTTGCGAGACCAGATCCAGATTTTGAACGCGTAACCATTTTTTCAACCATAGGTCGAATTTCCTTAGCACGTGGAAGCGTGGTTTCGATTCGTCCGTGAAGTACCAGACCTCGAACGAGACTTCGCAAGAATCCCTTGCGAACTTTTCGTTCTCGTCCAAATTTTCGTTTGTTATCGTGATGTCTCATAATAATTTGATTAATGTCTTGGTTTATTTCTCCAATTTATTTCTTAAGGGCCAAGCCGTAACTGGTAAGCACCTCTTTCACTTCATTCAATCCCTTGTCTCCGAATCCATCAAGCTCGAGAAGTCCTTCTTCAGTTTTCTGAATAAGTCCTCCAACCGTTCGGATGCCTGCATCTGAAAGCGCGTTCAACGTTCGTGTTGAAAGCTGGAGTGAGTCGATTCGTGTTTTCAAAACCTCTGTGAGATCTTCCCTGTCCATGGTAGCCCCTTCTTCTTTTTCTTTCCCAGGTGAAGGTATTGGCATTTCAATCTGTGTCTTTGCAATTTCTTTGAGATCAAGGATCGCTCGGAATTGTTCAAGCATGATTTTCATTGCATCCTCGAGAGCAACCTTTGGCTCGATAGAACCATCAGTCTCTACTACGAGACGCAGTCGGTTATAGTTCGTTC
Source organism: Candidatus Nomurabacteria bacterium (assembly GCA_943357975.1). Taxonomy (GTDB): domain Bacteria; phylum Patescibacteriota; class Minisyncoccia; order Phycocordibacterales; family UBA1006; genus CAIXMG01. Next base: position 20,694 of record CALRGS010000001.1, read on the forward strand.
GGTCTCCGACACGCATGTCTTCAACGTCATAGCTACATCCAACGATTGGTGAAAATCGAGCGTCTGTCATGATAGCTCCGATATCCACTTTGTCTTTCGAAAGCATTTCTCGAGAAACAAATCCCAAACCTTTTGCAACCACCACTTCGATGTTGAGTTCTGCACCTTTGCCAGTAACTTCCCCGATGTATTGATCAGGTGAAGTAACTACCAACTGTCCAGATGTTTCAAAATCAGAAGCTTTCGCCACTCCGTTTTTTACTACAAGAGTTGCTGTTGCTGGTTCATCGCCAGTCAATTGGAAACGAACTTTTTTCAAGTTGAGAATAGTCGTAATGATGTCTTCTCGAACACCTGCAAGCGTTGAGAATTCGTGTTCAACGCCCTTGATCTTTACTTGCGTAATCGCAGCACCAGGAATTGACGAGAGAATAATTCTTCGCAATGAGTTTCCAAGTGTGTGACCATATCCTGGGTAAAGCCCTTCGATCTCATAAACTCCTTGAGTAGAATTTTCTGAAACGATTTTTAGTTTTGAAGGCAAGACGATTGATAGTGACATCATAATGTTTGGCTTGAGATTATTAATGAGTAATTTTAATAAAGGAACTATTATCTACTGTAGAACTCGATTACCACCTGGAAGTTCAAGAATGGGTCCGGATTTTTAGGTTCTCCTGAGATTTTTGCAGTAACTGCTGAATCATCATAAGTAAACCAATCAGGCTTCTTGATCGCTTTCAATTTGGTTGCAATTTCTGTAAAGAGTTTCGTCGTCTTACTTCCCTCACGAATCGCGATCACATCACCTAATTTAAGTGCGTATGATGGAATTGTGAGTTTTTTACCATTAACGGTAAAGTGTCCGTGCGAAACCATTTGTCGTGCCAATGCTCGTGTGTGGGCAAATCCCAAACGATATACCGCATTGTCGAGACGTTGTTCAATTTGCTTGAACAAGAGATCTGCTGGTGTCGAGTCTTTCTTGCCGTGTTCCATTGCGTAGGTTACGTAATTTGAAAATTGCTTTTCTCGTACTCCGTACATAAATCGAACTTTCTGCTTCTCGATCAGCTGATTTCCGAAGTCTGAACGTCGTCCTCCCTTTTTGCCTTTTTTGGCAACAGGTTCTGACTGAGCAAATTTAGCGGTCTGACATTTTTCATAGATACCGGCACCGAGGCGGCGGCACAATTTGTATTTTTTCTGTGTCATATAATTATTTGATTATACTCGTCGAGCTTTTTTAGCTCGCGGACCATTAAATGGAACAGGCGTTCGATCCTTGATTGATACAATATCAATTCCTTTCGCTGAAAACGAACGGATCGCTGATTCTCGACCAGAACCTACACCTCGAACAACTACGTGAACTTCTTTTACTCCGATCATCTGAGCTTTTTCAGCTAAGACTTCACCAATTTTTGCAGCAGCGAAGGGGGTTCCCTTTTTAGCACCCTTGAACCCGAGGGCTCCTGATGACGATGCCATGATTGCGTTTCCGTCCATATCAGTCAACAACGCTTTCGTGTTATTGAATGTTGATTGGATGTGCAAGATTCCCACCACCAACTTCTTCTTTGGTGTACGAGAAACAGCCCGATCGCGGAGACTTTTATCAACCTTCTGTCCTTCTGTTTTTACAATTCGTTTTTTTCCCATAGTATTAGAAGTTAATTAGGTCTTAGATTCTTTCTTACGACCAGATCCCATAGTCATACGCTTGTTACCACGTACGGTTCGAGAGTTAGTCTTTGTTCGCTGTCCTCGACTGGGAAGGTTGCGTGCGTGACGAGTACCTCGGTAACTTCCGATGTCCTTCAATCGCTTGATGTTTTGACCGATTTCACGCGTGAGGTTTCCCTCAAGCTTCATGGTCTCAACAATCTTTCGGATTGCCGCCTCTTCATCTGTAGTAAGGTCCTTGATTTTCTTCATAGGATCGATCTTTGCCTGTTCAGCAATTGCCAATCCTTGAGGAATACCGATGCCGTAAATGGCAGCAGCAAGTCCGTACTGGAGATTTTTGTTTTCTGGTAGTGTAATTCCTAAAAGTCGCATATGATATAAATACTAAAATTAACCCTGACGTGCCTTGTGACGAGGGTTTTTCTTGTTAATGCGATACAAACGACCTTTTCGTCGAACAATGATATCGTCCGCGCTAATTTTTTTGATTGATGATCGAATTTTCATGATCGGTATCTTTGGTGCTAATAATTATTAATGATTGCCATTCCAACTTCTTGCAAGAGATTGGATGACCAGAATAGCTGACAAAACATAACAAGAGGGCTTTTTAAGCTCTCTTCACAATTCTTCCTTTTCCCCCGTAAGGTTCTAGGAGCACATGAACGGTGTCACCGATCAAAACCTTGATTCGATGGAGTTTCATTTTGCCTGAAAGGTACGCAACTTGTACGTTACCATCTTGAAATCGCACCCGAAACATTGCGTTTGGGAGCGCTTCGAGGACTTCTGCTGTTACGATGTTTTTCTCATCTGTTTGTACCATGTGCAGTAATTGGCATCTTAGCAAAGATATAAAGTCCTGTCAACTGATTACGACTTATCCACAGTAAAAAAGCTTGGAATACAACGGTTTCTCGGGTTGGACAAGTTCCATTTTCAAGTCAAGGGGCAAAATTGTCACTTTTCCCCAATGAAATAAGGCCTCTTTTCACTAAAATAGCCCGGTTTGCGTAGCAAACCGGGCTATCCATCAAAGATGATTTGAATCTTCCATTCCATTAATTTCCCTGAGGAAACGCATCATACTACCAAATCCACCAATTCCTTTGTTGATTAAAAAATTCAACAAAGGCACACCGTTCATGATACCGGCAAACCAGTAAAATCCATAAACCCAGTAAGACTGGAGTGCAAAAATGCCGATAAACAACATCAGGATTGGGGTAAGCATGATGGGTACTACCCAAAATTTTTCCTCAGCAATTTTTTCACCGAGAAAAAAATTAATAGTTGGTCCGTTATTTTTACCAAATTCCCAAACATCCATAAAGCCGGCCAATCCTAATGCTATCACGAATGCAGGGAAGCCTGCCTCTGGGGAACCTGCTCCAAGTGGGCCGCGAAAAAATAGATAGAAAAATGGACCTGTAAGTAAACCGACCATGCAGGTGTACATGATCATGAGCGAACCTACGCCATGCTCTGCAAGCAACGACTTCTTCCATCTGTAGACTATGAAGGTAAATACAAACAAAGTAATAACTGCAATAGTAGACGAGGCATCAATTTCTGGTGACATGGTATGTAATTTTAAGGTTTTCGAAATATGTTTAAAAAAACAATACCACAAAAGTACTCCCTAGTCTACTACTTCTACATCATCTGAACTTACTGGTAATACCCTCCTCCAGAATGGCCTCATGTTAATTTTATATGCATCTATCTCTTGCGTTTGACTCATATATTTTTTAACATCCTTCCGTGAAAGGCCCAAGACCTTCTCCTTGATTATTTTCGTATCAAGTAATCCAAACACTATCGGGGTTCCTGTAATGCGAACCTGCATCTTCTGTGGAATTGGCTGTCCTGCAACAATATTATTTACCATCGCTGTTGCACCAGCAAAACTTTTCAAGGTGAGGCTGAGGTCTTTTTGAGTTCCCAAACTATTCCCCATGGCTCGGGCAATATCACTACGGTTTACTACCAAAATAGTAACGGTCTGACTCGCAATAACATGAACCCCATCCTCATGCTTGGGATCTAACGTGATTGAAACAGGATTTTCAGGAAGCGTGAGTGGTAATGCGATCATAGTATCTGGAACTTGTTCAGAAAGTCGCGCGATCAATGTTTGGTTATTTGAAAATTCTTTTTTCAGACTTTCTGTCATTGCGGTAATCATTGTAGGGTCACCTACAGCATCAGCATCACTAGTCCCCCCAGCCATTTCTGTCACCGAATGCATAGTAATACCCGTTAATGTTTTTGAGGGTTTTGAAAAAGTAAAATCATCCAATCCATTATTCCCATCTGCACCAGCCTCTACCGCAGTTACAACCACATCAATTTGTCCTGGGTTTTTTGCGCCCTTGGGTGGAATGGTACTCGTTTTTAAAACGGTATATTTTTTACCAGTACTTGAAACAATCTCTGTTTTTGCAGGAATAGTTTTTACGCTCGTATTTGTATTAAAAAATTTCACGGTACCAGATGCTTTTACTTCACTCATTGCACGACCGATACTTGGCACCACTTTTTCGCTGGTAAATGTTTTGGTAGCGGTCCCGAAAAAGACTCCTGCGTTATGAGTTTGTGTAAGATTGATAGTAGCATCAACTGGTCCAGTAAATTGTTTTGGTGTTACCACAACTTCTGCATGGGTAAATAGTCCTCCAACTCCAACAACGAGCGCCAGTAGACATACTATCGCAACTCCCCATAGTAAACATCCCGAACGATTACGTACGGGTCGTTCCTGGTCATTGAACATAATCAGATCTTCTTCTAATTGGAGTACAGGTTCAGGCGCCCTCAAAACCTGCTTTTTTACGACAGTTTTTTTTACTCCAACCATATCGCTCATGACACGATTCTTCTTATCCATAATTTTCAAGTGCTGCTAAAATCGCAAGTGAGAGAGGAATATTTTTAATTCGTGCCTCATGGGTGTAAACAATGTGCTCATTAAACATATCGCGATGAGGAATAACCACCGAAGACTCTGTGTCTGCTTCCAAAAATGGCCTCAGGATTGAAATCCATGCGGGACTCGCGATCAAAAATACTGGACCAGGGATATTCCCTACTTGTTTTTTAATGCGAAGAATACCCAGGCGAATTTCGCTACTCAAATTTTTATAAGCAGCTTCAATTCGTTTGTAATAAATATCTCGTTCATGTTCAAGGAGTTTTTCGTCACTTGCAAATTTCATTACTGATGCAACATGTGCATGATTTACTCCGAACAAATACGCAATCGCGTCTTCAAATTCAGCGAGTCCATTATTTATTTTTTCTGAATGACCCAGGACTCCTTGATCAAACAATGAGAGGGTTGATGATATCCCACCTACGGTGAATACCGATGCATTACTTTGGTGTTTAACCAGGTTCGAGAGAGTTCCTTCCATGCTCATAAATGAAATATCGACACGATGAAAAACATCCGCATAAGCTCCCATAATCATTTCAATAATATATGCAGGTGCAAGCGAAGTACTCACATGAAGTTCCACAGATTTTGCAAGCATCCCCAACGGACTTGGGACAGGATATCCATTGATCGTAGCCCTTGGTTGAGTGCTGTGCATAATTCCCCATTCTTGATCCTTGGCATAGTCCCGGACCGCTTCCTGTTCAAATAATCGCGAATCACGAAGCACTGCTTCATCAATAATTTTCTGAGTAATTTTAAACGGTTTTGGTTTTTCAATATTAAGAGCACGAGTCTTTGTCATTGACCAAGGTTCACCTACAACACAGACAATCTTGTCATAATTCCCGTGTATCATACGACACTTCTCGAGTACTTTTTTAATTTCAATTTCTACCAAGTATTCAAACCCCTCGTTCCCATTGGCACGATGATGCGGGACTTTTTCCTCACACGAAAACAATACGATGGGTTTCGCCACCGCACCTTCACGGTGATACGTTCGCACTACTGCAGCGGTCACCGAGTAACTAGTTACCACCAGCACGCACAGTGTTTGTTCTTCCTTGAGTTTGTTCTGGAGAAAAGAAAACATGTATATAGTATAAACCAGTATGCTTGACATGGGAAGGGTTTGGGCGTAATGTCTGAGTAAATCAAAACAAGAATGCTATGAGTAAAAAACTGACTTTATCTATGAACCCCAGTATAGAAAAACTATGGGCTACAAATTTAAAATTGATTGTTGGGCAACTACAGGTACACTTCGGGAAAGATTTCATCATAACTTATGAAAACGGTTTTTCACGATCAGCAGGAACCCTTCTTTGGATTAATGGAAAGGAATCAACCAGAAAGACCCTCGAGGACAGAGGATGTGCACGTTGGGTTAATGTGAAAATTGATCATTTCCGTAATGAAAAAACCACCCTGGAAACAGTTGTAACGCTTTGTCATCCCGTAGAAAAAAACATCTCTCGAAGACTTCAAACGAAATATCTGCTGAGCAAAAGACTCCAAAATGCAATTACGTCATTTATTACAGATGGTAGGTCCGAAAAATTACTAGGAATCATTGGATCTGGATGACAACAAAAAAGCCCTGCTTTCGTGGGGCTTTTTTATTATGAAATTATTCAATCACTGCCTTAATTCTTCGCACCCCCGCACTACTTGCCTCTTCTTTTTGAATCTTGAATTTTCCAATTTCAGACGTATTGGTCACATGGGGGCCTCCACAGAACTCCTTGGATACATATTCATCGTTAGTATTTTGAATCGTATACACAGAAACAATATCTGGATACTTCGCGCCGAATTCCATTTCTGCACCAAGCTTCTCGGCTTCCTCGCGAGGCATTTCTCGGCGCACTACGGGAAGTTTTGCTTCAATCCAAGAATTTACTAATGTTTCAACTTTCTGTAATTCTTCTGGGGTAACCTTACGATCAAAACTAAAATCCATACGGAGGCGTTCTTCGGTAATATTACTTCCTCGTTGGTGAATATTTTTATCAACCACTTCTTGTAATGCAGCAAGGAGTAAGTGATGGGCGGTGTGCAATTTCACCGTTGCTTCATTGGTATTTGCCAAACCTCCCTTAAATTTTTGTTCTGAGCCGGAACGAGAAAGGTCTTGGTGAGCTTTCATTTTTACATCAAAATCTGCACGATCAATTGCAATTCCTTTTTCCTTTGCAAGCTCTTCGGTTAATTCGATTGGGAAACCATACGTTGTCGCCAAGAGGAATGGGTCTACGCCTTTTTCGAATTCTTTAAGTCCTGCATCAAGGGTCTTAGTAAATTTGGTTACCTCTTGATTGAAAATTTCAGAAATCTTGTTTTTTTCTATGTTGTAAATCGACTCGTACTTCTCAGTAATTGCACTAATTACTTGAGTATAACTTTCTTGAGAAAGTCCGAGCTGTCCTACTCGAAAGGCAGCCCTTCGAATAATTCGACGAAGCACATATCCTCGATCTTTGTTTGATGGGAAAACACCATCCGCAATCATAAATGTTGCCGTTCTCAAATGATCCGTAATAATTCGAGCTGAACGCTCGCCATAGTTCACAGACCCTGATTTCACCATCTCCATAACACCTGACAATATGTCCGTATCATACGCTGTATTTTTTCCTTGCATCACTGCAGTAATACGTTCAAGTCCTGCACCAGTATCCACATTCTTCTGAGAAAGCTTACCAATGACCTTGCCATCCTTTTTCTCATACTCCATAAACACATCGTTCCAAATTTCAATAAAGGTCTCCTTTTTTACTTGTTCAACAAAAGACTCCTTAGAAATTTCTTGTCCGAGAAAATCACCATTCATATCATAAAACATTTCAGAGCACGGACCACATGGACCATTATCCCCTGGACTCCACCAATTATCCTCCGCAGGTAATGCAAAAATACGATGCTCAGGAATTCCGAGACTCATCCAAATGTCTTTTGATTCTTGATCAAACGGAGCATTTTCATCGCCTTCAAAGAGAGTTACTGCGAGCCGCGCAGGATCAAGCCCAAGACCTTCTTCCTTACTAGTCAAGAATTCATAACTCCAAGAAATTGCTTCTTGTTTAAAATAGTCTCCTAATGACCAGTTCCCCAACATTTCAAAAAATGAAAAGTGTCGATTATCACCAATATCTTCGAGATCCCCTGTTCGTACACATTTCTGACAACTAGCAAGGCGTGCCCCTAGTGGATGTTTCTGTCCCATGAGATACGGAACGAGTGGCTGCATTCCTGCAGTATTAAAAAGCACCGAAGGATCATTTTCTGGGACAAGACTCGCGCTTGGCAAAATCGCATGCCCTCGCTTGGCAAAGAAATCAAGGAATCGCTTACGTATTTCAGAACTCGTCATAATAGGTCTACTTTAGCAGATTTTGAGCAATAAAAAAAGCGCTCGCTAGACGCTTTTAAAACCAAAGAACCAGGTCAGTAAGCCACATCATCAAACCCTAACACCTTCATTAATCCAAAGAACCAAACAGTGAAGCTCTGTATCTTCTTTGAATTTCACTAAGATACTGTTCCTTGTATTTTCATACACCGAGAAACTATCCCCCTTATGGTCAATTATGCCTGTTCCAAAAGTTACCAGCTGGAAACTTTCAAGATTGTTGAAAGGTTTTGGAGAAATAATACGATACAACTTATCTTTTTTGAAAGAAAACTTCTTTTCTATTATCATTTTTGTATCAAAAACTTCTATAAGAACAACGTCTTCTTCATTACCTCTCGTTTTTTCAAATAACTGATTCTGACTAGTGATGATTTCGGCCTCTAAAGGAATCCTGCAGTATTTTCTAACCTCCTCTTCGTTAAAAATAATATCCATATTGCGTGCTTTAAAATTTTTTAGAAATCCCCTCTTCGCTCAGGTGTGCGTTTTGTTTTACGATACCATCTTACAACAAAAAAGCAAGGTTCCTCTGTTGTGGCAATAAAAAAGGTGCCAGTTTCCCAGCACCCCTCGACACAGACCAATTCCGAGCGATCTGTATCACCTACGTAGTCACTTTTTTAATTCAGTAAGTTGAAAATTTGGGAAGTTTGTTCCGTCAAATGGGATATGGAACACAATGGTTTCTAAAGTCTTACTCTCATCAGTACTATCCTCAATATAAAATTCACAACTGATGAACCTGTCTCCTTTCTCTGTAATAACACGGACATCTGTGCGGTGCTTCTGCTTTGGTTTTGGTAGTGGTAAAGAGCCAGAAGAAGTCCCTAATGAACGGATGCGAAATGTATACACATTATTCATAAACTTACCTGAAAGGACGTAGCCTTCGAGGAACTGCTTTACGAATAACACCTTTGCCTTGTCTTCTAATTTTTTGAAGTCGGCTTCATCTTCTGCGGTTTTTTCCATATTTTTTTTATTAATTCCTCTTTGCAAATCGCTGGCTGAGAAGTTTGCCATTTTCAAAAATAATACCATATTTAATCAAAAAAGCAAGGTTTCCCTTACTTTTTTTGAAAAATCTATTTCTGCTTGGTGAGCCACTTTTTATATGTCGCTGCCATATCTTCAAAACTTTTCGCATTTGTGGCAACGACCTTCTTGCCATGAACCATTTTGATACTCGCATTAAGGCTCACTGGCTTCGTATAAGGTTTTACCTTTTTCATCTTTTCCACTCGCTCTTTGGCCACAGCAATTCGTTGCGGAACTTTCATGGTTACATTTTTAACAAATGCTGCAGATGAAAGTTTCTTCCCCGTCGCAATCTTTACACACTCAGGAAAAGTTCTCGAAGATCCCAGTTTCCACACATTCATCATTTCTTTACCAACATTCTTGTTATCTACAATATATCCATACTTGTTGTAGAAATATTCTCGCCACTGTGCCAGTGCAAGCTCAGCAAGTCCATATCCATGGTAGGAACAAGCACTCTCGAATGAATAAATATGAGGAACCCCCAGTAAACTTACTGAGTCTTCCGAGCGATCGAAAAACTTTTTGTAGCACTGTTTTGCAATTTTAATTATTTTCTCTACGGTAAGGTTTTTAGTTTCGTAAGCTCTTCGCTCAAACTCCATCACATAATGAATCCCCATCATATTAAGTGGAGCTAAGATTCCAATCTTTTCTACCTTGCGCACCATCAAGTCAAAGGGGTACGACACTCCTTGATCATTCTTCGCATACCGTGTTCGCCACTCGATACTTGAAAACATGGTGTCTAAAAACATACTCTGCGTTTCAGCCCAAGCAGTTGATGCTGGTGGATATTCCGTATTGATACATGCCTCGGTCTGAATTGAATTAATACGATCAGCTGCATGACCACCCTCGTGGAATAAGGTATGGAGTCCTTGGGCTCCGGAACCAACCTGGTTATACACCACATTGCATGTAAAATTTGATGAGCCTTTGTGTATCACCCCACGCGCCTTGTACACGAGATTTGGATAATGACAAAATCCATTATTATATTTTCCATCTCGATCCAATAAATCAAGCTGTAGGTTCCCCGCCCTGTAATCAATACCTAGCGCAGAAAACGACCTCCCCCAACGTATCAGCGCATCATCGAATGGATAGTAAGGATCTTCTTCCTTAGTAAAGTTCCCTGCAAGCATGTACCCAGCGTTCCAGGGCTTACGCAGACCCTTCCATTCTTTTGCAGACTTCTCAAGTTTCCGAATATCGGCAAATGCGTATTTTGTTTTGTCATAAATTTCATCGAATAACTTAAACAGGTCTGATTTTTTCATCCCCTCTTCTGTTTCAAGTTTATAAGCATAAAAATCTTCGAAGCCAAGCTTCTGTGCAAATTTATTACGTAACCCAACAAGTTCCACATACTCATTCACATACTCCCCTGCTAATTTTTCTGTGGCCAAAAACAAAGCCTTGCGGAGGACTTCATTCGACTCTGTCCGAACCATCGCCCCCATTTTATTTTTTGAGGCTTTTACAAACTTTTTAGAAATAGGATCGATGTACCCTTCTCCTCGAGTTGTCTGCCCCTTATGAATTTTTGACTCAAGCTCATCGATTTCTTTTTTGATATCCAATACAGATTCTGGCATTTGATATTTAGAGAAAAACAGTTTCCAATAACCAAGGCGTTTTTTGTAATCGACTGATGCGGACTTGATATACCCATTTACCTGATCGGCCAAATTCCGATCTGCCCGAAATACGTCACGCGCACTCAGTGCTTTTTTCATTTTTTCATCTACCTTATGGTCACCCATATACGAAGCCCAAAACAGGCTCTCATACTCCGTATGCAACTTGGCACATGTTTCATTTAAATAATCTAAAAACTGAGAAATTTCTTTGTTCATAGGGCTGATTATAACAGTTTTAGACAAGAAAAAAAGCGTTGCCGAGTACTCGACAACGCCCCATTTTTAAGCTTTAATTTTTACGAAATCTTGAAATCTTACCCCAATAAGTTTTAAGATCTACCTGGTCACTTAATTGATAGATTGGAACAATCCTTCCAGCGGACTTGAGGTCTCTCTGAAAGTTTTTTAAATCCTCTGCCGAGTTTATATTTCTCACTTCAGAATTAAAAAATTGTTGCCCTAACTGACTCAGGCTTGTTCTCACCTTGGAATAATCCTTATCAACAAAACTCCAAATGTCATAGGTATCTCCACTCTGTCTTCCATACTCCACCATATACTTCAAGAGCATATCAGTTATTAAGCCTAAATCAGAAAGATTCCGAGCCGTATCGAGGGCATGAGAAGCCTCAATATAAACGATTTGTGCTTTGAGGTTATTTATGACATATTGACGATTCACATCTCTTTCTTGCGCCTTTTTCTGCAATTCTTGCAGGGTATCCATTTTTTCCTTTTCGAATACTTCCGCGTGTTTTTGTCTGTCTGATCTTACAAAGATTACTCCAACGATAAGACCTAACATTATTCCGAATATTGTGAAAGTAATTTTTTGTTTGTTTTTCATTTTTAAAAGAATTGTTTTGCTCGTATCAGACGAAGCTCGCCGAGAAGGTTTTGCCAAAGCGGCATCAGGAAATCTTCAGTAACCCTTACAAAAAAATTAGAAGTAACCCGTAACGATTTCACTGTAATCCAAATGATCCAGTCGATAAATAGTTACATGGTCATCCGTACTAGTTACGATAAAGTGCGTGTAGTTCTTAATTTCATCCTCCTTAAACTTCAAACGTTGTAAAGAATCCGAATAAGAACCAGTATCATCACCTCTCGATGGGACTTTATAAAATTCCATTGAAGGACCCCAAAGAGTTGCTGCCGTTTCAGTGTTACGAAATTTATTATCGAGAGGGGCTCTTTTTCCCCGCTCAATTTCAATATTTTTTACACCCACACTATCGTAGTAAAACGCAAGAACTGCATCTCCGGCCTGAGCCAGATTTTTAACAGTCTTGATCTTCTTAAACAATATATCTTTCATTTTCAAAGATTTTAGCCAACCGGAGGCTTACCGAGAGAATTTTACCAAGATGGCGTAAGGGAATTCTCATTAACCAAACTATATCATAGCATATTTATAAAATTATGTCAATTTATATTTCACCAAAAAAACCCGCCGATGAGGCGGGTTTTTTATTATACTAACCAAGTGAACACGAGTGCCCAAATGAGGAAGTTAATTACTTGATATCCTGCTGAAATCCCAAAAAGTTTGAGGGCGTCCTTGGTTGGGCGACCATTCCAAAGATTGGTAACTATCAGGTGTGGTAATGTAAATCCTACAAAGATCACTCCGATAATCATAATCGCACTACCAAATGTCATCGCATTGAAATTAAAGAGGAAGAGGAAGGTTACGAATGCCATTGCATATCCCGCAACCGTATTAATTGCCATACGGATATACATCGCCTTCTTCATCGAGCTGTCCATGGTCATCTTATCATCTGGCATACCTGAGGCTACTGCCCACTTACGCCCAAACAATGGACCGTGCCATACGTACCCCAAAATCAAATTAAGAACCGCTGCAATGAGTGCTAGAAGAAATAAAGACATGAAAGTTAAAAGTTAAATTATTAATGAAAACTCACCCAACTATTCTACCACAACCGACTTCTTGCTACTACGAGACTTTCGTGGCTTAGATGTTTTCTGGACGCTTTCCATATGAGCGATAAATTCAGGATCTGGAAATATTCGTAATCTGATGGCTCGCTCAATAAATGAAAGTACTCCGAGTACGAAGAATGTAACCACCGCAACGAATAGTGCCTCGCGGAAGAGCCCGAACCCAATCGCCATACCGATTCCCGCGCACAGCCACATTCCTGCGGCTGTAGTCAGGTTTTCAATATGCCCATCTTTGAAAATAATCAACCCTGCACCGAGGAATCCAATTCCTACCACAATATTTCCAGCAATCAACGCAGGATTAAAACTTCCTGGAAAAGTAGCGCCGTAGATTTCACCTATTGAAATAGAGATACTTACAAAGAATGCCGCTGCCATAGTAACCAATGCGTAGGTGCGCATACCTGCGGTTTTGTGTGCATGAATTCTTTCGAGTCCTAATAGAATTCCCAATATCATCGCAAGTAACATTTTCACGATGAAAAAAATAAATGGCGCATCGAATACTTGTGTAATAATTTGATTGAAGATGATCATGCGTTCATTATACACCTCCTCCAAATAAAACATAGTCTTCTTGTGGAAAACTATTTTTTATTTCTTATATTTAGTACGGAAATTCTTGAACAAGTTCTCCAGAATAATAAAATTCATATCCGAGCTGTCCAAAATTATATTGAGTACCATTTACTGTAATCGGTGCACCACCTGCAGCAGGTTCCGGTTTTGGAATCGATCGATTGAACCCGAGATTATATAACGTAGAGAGCACATCGGGACGATTTGAAATATCATATCCTGAAGCTTTCCATTGAGTCGTTACTTGGCGCATAAACAATCCAGGATATAAATATGAGTAGTAAGGATTTTTAGTATCGGTAATACGATCAAACCTCATGGTTGTAGGATCAGAGCCTTCTGGATACGAAATTATATTTTCCATTTCCGGTCCTAGGTAAAATATCGAACCTTTATTTTTTAAATTTTCATCGATACGCGCAACTGTTTCTGGTTTTAATCCAGCAATACCATACGAAAACTTAGACAGCGAGGCTAATATTTTTAACGGCTCAAAGTATGACTTGAAAGAATCACGCGTGCTGGTAAAAAATCTAAATTGTTCACCGATAATCCCCCCTAGTAACAACCTCGGGGAAATTCCTGCATCTAGTGCCGCTTTACGAATCAGATCCTGATCACGAATAAATGCAGACTTAAGTACTTGCCATTCATCAGAGTCTGCCCACGCATAGGCTGTTTGTACAATGGGGGTCATATCAGGAACAGAAACACGAGCGCAATCTGTAAGGTTTGAAAAGAGGCTACTGTCCAAGAATCGCATCTGCGCCGTAGAAAACATTCGATTTACCAATTCCATATTCTGAGTTGTTTCATAAACCGTCTGGATCCTCTTAGCGGTCTCAGGCGCATAATTCGCAAGGGCATGTACCCTACACAAGACTACCGCTTGGGTATTATTATCATTTGCCGACTCGGCGATTTGAGTGTTTTTAAAAAACGATGAATTACGTTCGGCAATGCTCCCTCGAACATTGGTCCAGCCGAGTTTCATGCTGACAAACACCCCACTGAATACAATCCCGATAATCGCAAAACATCCAATGAGAGTTTTTCCTACTGCTCCAAAAAATTTCATAGCGAAAGTATACCACCACCCACACATACTTCGCCATCATAGATGACCACTGATTGCCCAGCTGACAGTGAAAAATCTGGGTCGTCAAATAATACCTTGTCACCTTGGACGAAGCATGGTTTGAGTTCTCCATGATAACGAATTTGAGCTGTATACTTTTTATCGAATACCTCCTCTCTCCATACACAATCAATGAGGAGTATTTGATTTGAAATTTTTTGTTCCTGAGGGCTTTGCGATACTGTAATAGTATTCGCATCGATATCTTTTGCGATAACATAATACGGCTTATCATCTGGGGTTTTTTCTGTAATAGTAAAACCGTGGCGTTCACCTAGGGTATAAAACAATGCCCCCTCATGAGTACCAATAACATCTCCCCTCTCGTTTAAAACGTCACCATGGTTCGTTTCAATATAGTGAGAAAGAAACTCTTTCATATTAATATCTCCAATAAAACAAATTCCTTGAGAGTCCTTTTTTGTTGCTGTGGGTAACTTATACTTCTCAGCAAGTTTTCTCACTTCGCTTTTTTGTAGGTGGCCAATAGGAAACAAGACGTCTTTTAATTGATCATTCGTAAGGGTCCACAAAAAATACGATTGGTCTTTGGAATTATCAACCCCCTTCGCAAGGTGCGGATATCTCCCTCTTTTAGAGGGAGTCGACACAGCGAAGCTGTGCGGAGGGAGTACTTGCGCATAGTGCCCCGTTGCAACTACCCCACCATTTTTTCTTGCCCAATTTAAAAATCCTCCAAATTTTACTTCGCGATTACACATCACATCGGGATTTGGCGTTCGTCCCGATTTATATTCACGAATCATATAATCTGCTACCCCTGTTTTATATTCTTGTTCTAAATCAAGCTCAACAAAGGGAATCTCCAAATGTGCGCACACGCGCATGGCATCACGCCGCTCATCTCGCCAAGTACACTCAATCCAATCGGGTTGCCAGGTACGAATAAAGACCCCAATCACCTCGTGACCCTGATCTTTAAGGAGTGCTGCGACTACCGAACTATCTACTCCACCTGAAACCCCAACGAATACTTTCATGGGGCTACCGTATCATATTTGAGGCAATAAAAAAAGCCCACTTTCTTTAATTTTTAAAGTGGGCTTTTTAATCTTAAACAATATGCATGTCTTTGGGTTCTGATCCTACCTTGAGACCAAAAGATCCCTTTCTAAACTTTTTAACAATAAGTTCATGAACACGGCTCAAGAATTTTTCAGGTTGTCGCCTTAATTCAAATTCGTTCGTAAAAATAGTAGGAATCTTTGATGCTTTATTGCGAGCTTCTTGTACTGCACTCTGATTATTTTTTAAGTCAAAGGACACCACCATCTTCTGATTACCAAATTTACACTCAAGGAAAAAATCTTCTCCGTTTTTATCTTCCGTGCTTGTCGATTTACGTACTGCAACAATAAGGTCACTTTTTTGATCGACAATAACCGATTTTAAATAAGTAAAAGCAAAATATTCGGCATTGAAACCACGAACCCGTCTGAGTAAGTGTTCTAAGACCTGTTTTTGAATAAACACCTCGGCAGTATGAGCATCCACTACTCCATGAATGGTAACCTTATCTCTCCGAGAATCAATCTGTTTAAAAACAAGCGCTTCTTGTTTTGGATTACTTGAATATGAAATCTTTAGCTCATATTCTTCACCGGTTACCAGCTGAATCTTAAACATAAACCCTCCGGGAAGATTATCTCTGGTTTCGGTAAACTGTTTAATATATCTTTTATATTCCAGCTCTTCTAGTTGCTCACGTATCAAAAATACTACATACACTAAATCTTTAGAGCATTGACACAACAGAGCCAAGTTACTCCCTAGCCACCTCTTTTTCTTGGCCATAGTCATATGGTTTTACATGTGAAGAAAATACTTCAAAAGCACTATAACACATTATTTAAAAAACACAATACCTTGGTTTATCTCTACTGCCCCATCAACTTTTTGAACACCTCGAATGTAGCCCGAATATCAGCGAGCGCATTATGAGCCTTTTCGTTCTTGATATCATATTTAGCACAGAGCGATTTCAAACTAAAACTTGTCATCTCCGGATCCTTTCTGAAACGCAAATAAGCTAGTGAAATCGTATCAAGTTTTGCAAAGAAAAAGGGGTCTTTAAGTCCGTGACGCATGAATCCTGCAACAAGGAATGAATAATCAAACGGTGTATTTTGCGCAACCAATACACAACCTTCACATTTTTGTGCGAGCATGGTAAATGCCTCCTTCTGAGTGTGTCCAAATAACCAATCCGCGTCATTGTAACGGTTAATACGTAACGCCTCAGCATCTGCAGTTTCAATATGATCAGGTTTTACTTTTATTTCAAAGCTATCAAGTTCTACATAACTTCCCTTCTCGTCCAACTTTGCAAACAGACATCCAATTTCAATAACTTCCTGCGTCAGTGGATTGAACCCTGTTGTTTCCAAATCAATAAATGCTAACTTTTTTTCTCTCATAAGACTTCTATAATATCACAGGTTCATTATTTCAAAAACTTTTTCTTGTTGTCTAAATGCTCTGCATAGGTTTTTGCATAACGAATAGTGCCGTCTTTCCCATGAAGGTAATATAGATACGGCGAGGCCTGAGGATAAATTGCAGCCTTGATCATAGCTATCCCAGGATTTCCAATAGGACCAACTGGCAACCCTTTGCGAGTATAGGTATTGTAGGGACCATCTTTTTGAAGGTCTGTCATTTTTAACTGCTCACTCGTCTTACCCAGGATATATAAAAATGGAGCGTCTACCTGCAAGGGTAATCCTGCGCGAATCCTTGTCCACAAAACCCCTGAAACAACCTTTGCTTCATCAGCATTTTTTGCTTCTTTTTCAAGGAGTGATGCCATAATAATAATTTGAGATTCAGTTTTTCCAGATACTGCAATATCTTTACGGAGCGCTCCTATCTTTTTCTCGTATTCATTTTTCAAGAGACCAATCATGGCATCCACCGTCATTGATTTAAATACTATATAGGTTTCAGGAAAAAGGTACCCTTCACTTGTTTTTGTTTTAGCGAGAAACTCATCAGTATTCCATCCTGGAATTGCACGGGCAATAATTTTTGCAATTTCAACATTTGATGAACCTTCGGGAATTGTAATTTTGACCTGACTTCCTCCAAAATCTCCGCGTGTTAACATGCGCGCAACCGTGAACACATTTACCTTGGTATCAAATTGAAAATCTCCAGCGATAACCCCTCTATGGTTCATGAGGCTCGTGATGACCGCCTGAAATAAACTACTCGATCGAATAACATGAGACGATTTTAAAATATTTCCTGCTTCTTTGGTTGAGGTTCCTGCGGGGATGGTTACTAATACTCCTGATACAAAATCACTCGGTGCACGGCCGGAAAAAATAACAGCCCCAAAAATAATCACTGCGATCATACCCAATAGCAAACCAAACCGCGCGAAACTTCGCGGCTTCTCTTCCATGATAATTTTTGGGTATTGGTATTCCATACTAAATAGGCAAGTTTGCTGGTGGTTCTGCCTTTTGCGCATCGATACGACCGAGGGCTGATGTTTCAGCAACAGATCCTGGGAAATGGAATAATGTTGCAAGCTCCTCTACGGAAAGTACTGATGTTTCTGTACTTTTAATCGTCTTGTTCACGAGTGGTTTGTCTGCAAACTCCTTAATGGCAACTGTCGCTCCCATTTCTGGTGGATAAAAGAATTCTCGTTTTACATACCGCTTGAACATTTTTTCACGATTGGTAATTTTCTTGAGGTCTTTATAATCTTGCCAAGGATAATCAAATCCATCATCAGTCCCTGTATAGGCATCGAAACTGTTCAAGTTTGGCGCGTTGAATTGTTTGAATGCGCTTTTAATTTCTCCAAGTTTGTCTTTCTTAAAATTTGCACCTTTTCCAAGGTAGATAACACGAATACCTGTATCATAGGCATACTTGGTAAGTTTTCGTTCAACTACCTCGAGTCGAGCTTTTTCTTTTTCCGGAGCATCTTTAAATCCTGTATTCCAAATACTAATTTCTCTAGGCTTTGTTGTATCAGGTGCGCCATCTTTCCCTTTTACTACAACTCTTTCTGTGGGATGATCTTCTTTGCGCAATTCTCCTCGCCAAGGAGCAAGGATCACTTGATCAATCCAATAACGACCCGCGTCTTGCCAACCAATAAATGGCTTCTCTTTTGCTTTTACGAGATCGGGGTTGGGATAATGAGCCCATGTTCCCTGAAGTACAAACTGAATCCAGGCCTGTTCCCCTTGACCAAGTGATCCGAGTGTTTGCAGGAGTGGCACAATGGGATCAATTTTTTGATTTTCTTCAAGCTGAAATGCTTTATCAAGTCCATAGTCAATATATGTTTTGATGGGAAGCGCATTATTCTCAAATTTTTTCTTATCTGGACCTACTTCAAATGTTTCCTTGAGTTTATATTCACATCCACGCAAATCCCACCCATTTCCCATTTTAAATGGCGGTACGTATTTCGTATAATCATCTACTTCCGTAATTTCTGCTTGAGGAAATTGTGCGTATAGTAAATTCTCTACCATTTCACGATTCTTGGGCTCGATTCGCATGAAGAAGTAGATACTTCCTTCAATGGATGCAATTTCAAGTGACCACCACAGCGGCCATTTTCCTAACCACATCGCGTCATACCATTTTCCAAAGTCAGTAATGAGGGTGCTCCATTTTGTATCAATACCTTTGGTAAACAGTGGAGGCTTTGTTTCTCCCCACAATGAATTCAACACTACTTCTATAGCCGCAGGGCTTTTGAACACTTCCCTGGGAATCTTAATTTCAATCATCGTCCACTTGGCTTCTGATATTTTCAATTTTCGCACGTATTCCAACCACCAATCCTTTGCCACCCATAGACAAAGCAGCGGTGCCCAAATAACCGCCGTACCTACAAAGATAGGCCATACAAATTCGCGGAGTATGAAGAGGATTGAATTAATGGGATCCATAATGAAAATAGTATACCAAAAATTCCCCGTTGGGGGAATTTTTGGTCTTTCTAGAGAAGTAGCGTAATACGGTTTCCATCTCTTTCAAACTTACAATCTGGGAATTTCTGCTTCAACGTCCTCTCATACATATTTATTCGCAGTTTAGCAGCATCTTTTTTATCTGTGTCTCTACCGAGAGAGAACTCCGCACCGATATGTTGCATAAGGGCCGACAGGGTCTCTTTGTCATTTAAAAGCTCACTCATTTCAAACTCATCATCAATAAACTTCTCAACAGCACAAGTGTTAGCGCTTTGCCAAGTAGTATTTTCACCACTTACTCTTTCTTTAATACCCAATGGTCTTTTGCCTGAGGTCTCAATGGTTATTTGACCATCCTTTATTCGTAAAGACTTCTTCCAATTCCCTATTTGTTTGATGTATGAAAAATTATCAAAGAGGTGCGCACCTTTTTCTGTTTTACTCTTTAAGAAATTCTTAAACTCTTCCATCTCATTTATTCGCAACTCTTCACCTGCAGCACCAAAGAAAATCCTATTAATCTTCTCGTGACGTCTTGCGGTATTTATCAAAATAACAATATTCTCAATAATATGTTTGTAGGTTGCCAACCCCTTATTGGTAATAAGCATCCCATGTTTTGTATTAAACCCTAACTCCCATTCCCTATCCTGTTTTCTTTTGCTCAAATGAAACTCATACTCGAGCCCATCAATCATTTCCCTTTTCGAGAAATCTGTTGAACCAAAATCATTATCAATCTTTCTGGTCACCCCATTCTCAAGAGCCAATTCCTCAGTGGAAGGTTTCGGCTTTTTATCAAATATTTTTTCAAATGCTTTAAGGTACATACATTTATTTCGCAACCTTTACCGCCTCTTCAAATCGAATCGACAATAGCGTAGATGCATCATCAGACCCAAGCGTCACTCCGTACAGGATATCAGCTCGGGACATCGTCTCTCGGTTATGAGTTACCACAACCAACTGTGTTTGCTTCGCAAGGTTTTCAATCATATCGCCATACTTCTGACTATTCACTTCATCCAAGGCCGCATCTGTTTCGTCGAGCACTAGGAATGGTGGTGGGTTTACTTGAGACAGGGCAAAGAGTAGTGCAATAGAAGTAAGGCTTCGCTCTCCTCCGGAAAGCATGTCCAAATCCTTTACTTTTTTTCTTGGTAGAGACACATCAATATCAATCCCTTGCTCCTTCTCTTCTTGATCATCTTCTTCATCAGAAATAATTTCATTACCCTCTTCATCCAACTCTTTCTTCTTACGCTTTTCAATGGTTACCACATCAAGCTTCGCATCACCTCCTCCGAACATCAGTTTGAAGAATATATCAAACTCCTTGTTAATTTTTGTAATACCATTTTTAAATTCACTTCCCAATTTTTCTTTCAAATCCTTGATAGTTGATTCCAGGGTCATGAGAGCATTTGTAAGGTCAGTAATTTCTTTTTCAAGGAATTGATCACGAGTTACTGTTTCATCAAATTCTTGCATGATATCCCCTCCACCTCCTCCACCCATATCCTCAAGGCGGATTTTTACACGCTCAATTTCATGATGCATCGTACGCAATCCTTGCTCATCAATAGCAACCTGTTCGTTCAAAAATTTATTTTTCAAATCTACTACTGATGATCCTACGAGGTTTTCAGCATGACCATATTCATCACGAAGATTTTCCGCACGATTTTTCAATTCATTTGTTGTATTTTCAAGGATATTTCGTCGTGACACAATATCACTTCTCTGCGCTTGAGCTTCATAAAATCCACGCTCCCGATCCAAATGCATGGCACGAGTTTCTGCCATTTTATTTTCTACACTCACAATTTCTTGCTCCTGTTTCGCAATTTCTGCATCAAGTCCCGCAATTTGTGACTCTAGCTCTCTCTTGGTAGTTTCAAATTCACTGGTATCTACTGAAATTTGGGTTTGTGGGCTTCCTTTTTTATCTACAATATATAATTTTAATTTCTTGATAATTTCACTTACTGAAATACTTGCATCTGATTCCAGTTCGCTGATCAATGTTTCGATTTCTGAAATCGTCACCGAAACCACTCCTTGGCGTGCAGGAATAATTCGTGTTGCAGATTCAATCATTCCCTCTACACGCCCAATTTGTCGCCCGAGATCGTCACGTGTTCGTGATAATTCTCGAATATGATTTCGAATACTCACCAACACAGACTCCTCCTGTTTTACTTGATCCTCAGACTCGTCACTTCCCAATTGTTTCAATTTTTCTTCTACATGACTCAGTTCATTCGTAAGCTTCTGTAACGCACTGTCGGTTTCAAATTTCTTCCGCGCTAAAAGACTTTGCTCTTGGACTAAATAATTAGTATATAAATCAGCAAGGGCGATTTCAAGTTCACGTGCTTTTTCGATCTTTTCTACCTGCTTCTTCAAGAATTTAATATGTGGCGCAAGTTCACGACGAAGACTCTCTGCTTCACGCACATGTTCACGAGTTTTTTCAAGCTTGCGCTCAGCATCCTTGATACGATAGTGATATAATTTTAATCCCAAAGACTCTTCCAACATTTCGCGTCGCTCTGCAGGTTTAGAATTCAACAGTCGATCGGCTTCTCCTTGAGAAATAATGTGGTGACCACTTGATCCGATGTTTACTGAAGCAATTAATTCATGGACATCTTTCAATCGCACCTCGTTTCCATTCAATGAATATTTATTTCCTCCATCCATGTGGACTTCACGCGAAATAGTAATTTCATCGAAATCAAGCGGGAGGTTTTGGTCGTCCATTGCAGGTAAATTAAAAATACGTTTGGTGTTATCAAAAGTAATAGCAACGCTGGCTCGGTTCATTTTTCCGATTTGTTTTGATCCTTTGAAAATCAAATCTGCTCCGGTTTTAGAACGCATTGATTTAGTAGACTGTTCCCCAAGTACGAATCGAATCGCTTCTACTACGTTTGATTTACCAGAACCATTGGGACCCACAATAGCCGTTACTGGTGCAGAAAAGTCAAAAACCACCTTCTTGGCAAATGATTTAAATCCATGCATTTCGAGACGCTTGAGGGTCATATATGAGTTTTAGTATAACAAAAAACACCCCCTTGCGGAAGTGCTTCCTAAAAATTAAGCAATCGGTTTTGAATACCCACTATCTACTCCTCTATTACGACCGAGCATGGCATTTTCATATTTAACCTCTTTCTTCTTTTTCAATTCAATTTTGAATTGTTTAGGTTCAAAATCTTTCCCTGTTTGTTTTTTATACTGAATAAGGAGTTTGCCGTAAAGAAATATTTTTGTTTCATCATCGCGACATGGATTTGTAAGGTCCTTATCTTCAGGATCATATTTCACAACAGAAATACTCACTTTAATTTTTTGAGTTTTCTTACATCCATTGAAACGCGCGAGAAGTTTACCAAGTTCTTCAGAACAATCCATATCACCATCCCGATCAAAAACCACTCCAAAACTTGTTCCGTTTTTAACGGTAGTCCTTTTTGCTGGATCTCGCTTATTTATTTTTTTCTTCATGTTTTTAGTTTTTAAAACTATACACCCAAAAAACCATTTCGTCAAATGACCTATTCCCACCCTTTTGCCTCCAGTGCATTTCGAGCAGCACTTGTCTCGGCTTCTTGTTTCGAAGACCCTTTACCTTCAGCGATCTTCGTATCACGAAAGTAGATTCCAACGGTGAATATTTTATCGTGATCGGGACCTGTATCATGAAGCACTTTGTATGACGGAGTCACTCCTTCATGTTCCTGAGATTTTTCCTGAACAAATGATTTCGCATCGCGCCACAATCCATGCTTGATAATATTTTCAAGTTCCGGAAGCAGGTGTGCATGAATGAATCCTTTTGCTGCATCATACCCTTGATCCAAATAGAGTGCTCCAGTAAACGCCTCAAACGTATTAGCCAAAATATAGGCCCGCGCCTTGCCCATGTCTTTTGCCTCACCTTTTGAGAGTAGCAAGTAATTATCAAATCCAAGGTTTTTAGATGCATCAGAAATGGTATTAGTATTCACGAGTGATGCTCGGAATGCCGTAAGTTCTCCTTCTGGCTTGTCGCCATACTTGTTATATAAATAATCAGTAACAATAAGCTCCATTACTGCATCACCCAGGAATTCCAACCGCTCGTTATGCCCCATTCCTAGCCCAGTATTTTCATTCAAATAAGATCTATGCAAAAACGCCTGTTTGAGCAGGTCCTTGTTTTTGAATTCAATATTGAGCTTTTTTTCAATTTCTGAGAAATCTTTCATAAAGTTCAGTCCTCACCCGACTCCCTTCGGGAGCCACCCTCTCCACTATCGTGGAGAGGGGTGAGGAATTTACATCGCCATAATCTTTTCTACTGCCATAGCCATTAGCTGAGTTACGTCGTCATACATCGTAAGGTCTGCAATTTCTTCCATTCCAAACCATTTCACATCATCAAGACCCCCTCTCTCTTCCTTGAGTTTCAAAGGTTGGTATTCAGCCCTAGCTAAGTAATACAATACATGTTTTCGCACCGGACCATTTTCAGGATGATGGGCAATGTATTCATTCTCACCAATTTTTTCAAGAATGTCTACATCGATTCCAATTTCTGACTTAATTTTTGCCTGAGTTCCTTCAATTTCTCCGAGAGCAGCATCGATACCTCCTTTTGAAAGTGTCCAATATCCAAATACATCATGTACCATAGCAAAACGAACCGTTCCCGCTTCATCTTTAGAGAACACAACGGCGCCTCCTTTAATTTCTACCGGATATTGTGATGGATCAAGTGCAACATGGGGCTTTTTCTTCTTAGAAACCTGTTCTTTCCCTGGTTCACCAATTTCCTTGTAAATAGCACCAAGTACCCCGTTAATAAACGGACCTGATTTTTCTCCACCAAATGCTTTTCCAAGCTCAATAGCCTCGTTGATCGCAACTTTTGGAGGCACGTGTTCACGATCCCCAAAAAGGAGCTCATATAATCCCAATCGCAAAATATTACGATCAACAACCGATATTTTTTCAATCGGCCAATCAGGAGCAGCTTTTTCAATAATCTCATCCAATACCTTCCTCTTGTTCACTACATTTTTCGTCGTTTCCTTGATAAATGTAGGGTCATCAATACCCGCACTAAACTCACCGAGGCAATGCTCGAGAGCTGCATCTGCACGCGTCTCGTCAAACCCATTAAAATCGAGTTCGAAGAGGGCTTGCATAATAATTGAACGTGCAACGTGTCGATGTGACATAAAGGTAATGAAAGAGCTTAAATGCTAAGAAGTTATAGTGATAAAAGATTAATAAAAAGGATTATTTCTTCTTACCAGCAGCTTTAGTTTGCTTTTTAGCAACTTTAGCTACAACGTCGAGAACCTTGCGGCCTCGGTACATTCCAGTTGTAGTATCAATGCGGTGACGCAAGTGAGTTCCTCCTGTCTTAACATCGTTCGTAGTCTTCGGAGCCTTAAGGGCATGATGACTGCGACGATTCGCTGTGTGTGATTTTGTGTGACGCATTCGTACTACCATATAGATGAGATATTATCAGATTATGAATAAAAAAGCAATAATTACCCCAAAGGCTACTTAGTTGGCCACCCTAAAAAGACAAGGAATGCGAAGAGGACGATGTGGTGAAATGTGTTTATGAATTCTGGTGACATATAAATACACTAGCACAGCTTGTAACTAGTGTCAAGGATCCTCAAACAATCCCCTTCAGGAATAACCTGCGATGAATCTGAATGATTCCATATTTGCGAATTGCTTTGTAATGCTCAGGTGTTCCGTAGCCTTTGTTGTTGAAAAATCCATATTGTGGAAACTTCAGGTCATAGTCATTCATCAAGGCGTCACGATGTACCTTGGCCAAAACTGACGCACAGGAAATAACCGGAACCTTTCCATCGCCTTTGATGATAGTATGTTGTCTAAAAAATTTCTGAGGGGCACGTAGTCCCCCGTCTAAATAAATGTCTGCGTGTTCAGGATGAATTTTAAGTTTTCTGAGTGTTGCATCAAGGGCCATTTGAATAGCCTTGGTTAAACCTTTCTCGTCAATAACTTCTGGTGCTGTAGAAGCTATTCGATACACACACCTTCCCTCTTTTGATAGTTCTATTAATTTGTGTGCGACGAGATCCCGCTTTTGTTCAGATAATACTTTCGAATCTTTCGCCCCAACTTTTTCAAGAAGTTTCAAATCATCATGAAGGATAGCGAACGCGCATACTGTCACCGGGCCAGCAAGAGGCCCTCGACCTACTTCGTCGATACCTATGATGTATCTGATGTTCTCGGGGATTCTGCCCATGGGGTTAGTATACCAAACCCACCCAAGAAACCATCTTGCAAAATATTGTTAACTATTCTCTATTTAGAGCATCCAAATAGAGAAATTTACTAAGGATCATGGTCGGAGCAAGCCACATGGTAAGATGTGATCTATTTCGTTTTTGGGAACTTGCATCCTGTTCTGTTTTGTATATACTGATCTCATGCTTGCGAGGATAAAACCTCTATCGGCATTGTAGCTGATGGCAAGCATACTAATGGATCCCTCTCGGAGGGATTTTTTAGTAACTCATTCTATCCATTACACTAAAGAAATGCTTCTCTGTATTATTTAATTTTCTTATGACTACTTTTATTATTCTATTATCTTGCAGCTTACTGAGCTCCCAAAAAACTGCCGTGTCGCCTTGGCATACAAAAATTTCAACGTTTTCATCTTTCAAAATATCTATTACCTCTCGAAGTAAATGAAATCTTCTTATTTGATCTTGTATAGGTCTTGGAATACGTCCTTTTCTTATTAGATGATTAAACCCTGCTTTAGTAAAAAATATTTTCTCATTATTTAAAACTGGACACGATATTGATCCAATGCTTGAATACAATATTTTAGTCTCTTGTTTTAATCTTTTATAGTATTCCAATTGCATAATAACCAAGCCTAGCAAACCAGGATAAATTCTAGATAAATTATTTCTCAAGTTTTGATAAGGTCTCCTTTTAGATTCCTTGCAACGAAAAAAGCCCTGTTCACTCTGTGAACAGGGCTTTTCAAAAAACTCAGAAAAAGATACCTCCAATGTTTATTGCGGACAGGACAATCCATAGGTATAGTAAACCAATACGATACCATACAAATGAATTATAGGGACTACTATCTTTCACGAGTCGAGGAGCTTCAATGAGCATTATCACAGCAATAACACATGAGGCATAAAGAAACTGAACAAGATTTTGTGAATAGAGTACCTCTATAGGTATTCCGCTATATCCACTGTATTCGATAAACTTGTAGCACAGCGTGAAAATTATCGTACAACTTGGTGCGATAACATAAATAAAAATCATTATGAATGTACCCATGATTGCTTGTTTAAATTGATTGAATTTAACTCATATAATCATAAATCTACCATTTCGTCAAGTAGCCAGTTATCTGCTATAATCTCCTCACTTATGTGCGCATCCCATGAAAAATTTGTACACCTCCACGTGCACTCACACTATTCCCTCCTCGATGGACTTTCGAAGGTAGAAGACTTGATTAGCAAGGCAAAAGAATACGGAATGACCGCTCTTGCACTTACCGATCACGGAGCCATGTATGGCGCCATTGAATTTTATAAAGGCTGCAAAGATGCCGGGATTAAGCCAATTGTCGGAGTAGAAACCTACATCGCCAATAGAACCCGATTCGACAAAGAAGCATCTATCGATAATCGCCGCTACCACCTCACCCTTCTCGCACGAAATAATGTTGGATATAAAAATTTAATGAAGGCAGTTTCAAAATCCTACATGGAAGGTTTTTATTATAAACCTCGTATGGACAAGGATCTCCTCAGACAACATGGCGAAGGTCTTATCTGCCTCTCAGGTTGCCCTGCCTCAGAATTTATTTGGAACCTCCGCGAAGGCAAGAAAAAGGAGGCGCGCGAACTCATCAAATTTTATATTGAATGCTTCGGCAAGGAACACGTGTTCATCGAAGTCATGAACCACAAAGAAACAGATTTCTTCAACGAATGGTACAAACAACTGATTCCTGAAATGAAATTAATTTCTGAGGAACTTGATATTCCTATGGTAGGTACTTGGGACTCGCACTATTTATGCGTGGATGATGTTGAGGCACACAACACCCTCTTGAAAATCAACACCGCAGGAGGTATGGAGGAAATCAAAGGAAACTTCTCGTTCATCAATCAAAAAGAAGCTTGCGAGATTTTTGCTGACATGCCTGAAGTTATCGAAAATACTGCCAAGGTCGCAGCCCTTGTTGATTTGGAAATTGAACTCGCCCCGTGGCGATTCCCTGAATACCCCATTCCTGAAGGATCCAACTATGATGACGAACTTCGTAAGGCAGTAATGATCGGCCTTGTTGAGAAAGGATTTGTATACGAAGGCACCATTAAAGACCGTATTGAATTTGAACTTGAGGTGATCAAGGATAAGGGTTTTTCATCGTACTTCCTCGTGGAAGCAGACATGGTACGTGCCGCAACACGTATGAAAATTTATACCAACACTCGAGGTTCCGCAGCAGGATCACTCGTGTCTTTTGCTATGGGAATCACGAACGTAGACCCAATAAAATATAAATTACCCTTCGAGCGGTTCCTTAACCCACTCCGTCCAGGTATTCCTGATATCGATTTGGATATTGCTGATGATCGTCGTGATGATCTCATTAATTATTTGAAAGAACGTTATGGACAACATTCCGTTGCACAAATTGGAACTTTCGGAACTATGGCTGCCCGTGGTGCAGTACGTGATGTTGCACGTGCTTTAGGATATCCCTATTCAACCGGAGACCGCCTTTCAAAAATGATTCCTATGGGATCTCAAGGCTTCCCTATGACCATAGACCATGCCTTGGAAATTATTCCTGAACTGCAGCAGGACTATGACAACGATCGCTCTACCCAAGAAATCATTAACCTAGCTAAAAAAATCGAAGGTAACGTGCGACACATTTCTGTGCATGCAGCCGGAGTTATTATTTCACCAACCGGAGATGTTACCGACTTTGCACCTATTCAATACGACCCCAAGGGTGAAGGAAAAATTATTACTCAGTACGATATGTATTCTGGAGGACGTGACGGTGTGGCTAACTTGCCCAAGTTTGATCTCCTAGGACTACGCAACTTAAATTTTATTGCAGCTACCGTTGATCGTGTAGAAAAAATTCGCGGTATTGTTATTGATATGGAAAAAATTCCCCTTGATGATACTAAGGTTTTCGAAATGCTTTCGCGAGGAGAAACCATGGGAGTTTTCCAAATGGCCGGAGGCGGGATGACAAAATATATCAAAGACCTACAGCCGACAAAAATTGAAGACTTGATGGCGATGGTGGCGCTCTATCGTCCAGGGCCAATGGAGGTGATTCCAGAATATATTGCGCGTAAACGAAATCCCAAACTTGTTGAATACCCCGATCCACGACTTGTTGATGACCTCGAAGCATCATATGGACTTTTGGTGTACCAAGACGACGTGTTGATTACTTCGATTCGCCTCGCTGGATATACCTGGCTTGATGCTGACAAATTCCGTAAAGCCATGGGTAAGAAAATTCCCGAAGAAATGGCCAAGGAAAAAGATAAATTCTACAAAGGCTGTACTGAGTATGGAGGTCTCAAAAAAGAAAAGATTGATGAAATTTGGCAAAAAATAGAACCGTTCGCAGCGTATGGATTCAACAAGGCGCATGCAGCGAGTTATGGACAACTTGGATATAGAACCGCATACCTCAAGGCGAACTACCCTGCTGAATACATGTCAGCCTGTATGTCGGCCGAAGCCGGTGATATTGAAACCGTAAGCCTCTATATTACTGAAGCAAAAAAAATGGGCTTCAGTATCCTACCACCCGATGTAAATGAATCGTTTTCAGATTTTACCGTGGTAGTTGAAAACACTGAGGTGACTAAAAAAATTCGTTTCGGATTGAATAATATTAAAAACTTTGGTGAGGAAATTGGCAAGGCGGTTATTGCCGAACGCAAGGAACGCGGCGTCTACACCGGTATTGAAAATTTCCTTGAACGAGTCACCCATAGGAACTTGAACAAGAAATCTTTGGAAGCATTAATCATGTCCGGGGCTATGGATAGTTTTGGAGAACGAGGAAAGCTTATTGCAAATATGGACGAGATGCTTACTTTCAACAAAGAATGTGCCAAGGATGCAGGATCTCAAGGATCACTTTTTGCAGGACTTGCTGATGCGCCAAAAGCTTACTTACTACTGAAGGATGCTCCAGCAACTGACGCCAAGCAGAATCTAGCCTGGGAGAAAGAACTCCTTGGGTTATATGTAACAGGACATCCTCTTGAAAAATTTGCTGATCGATTAGCAAATGCAAAACAAACTATTGCGCAGATAAAAATCGATGAGAAAAACTCGAGTGAGGTTGTTATTGCTGGAATTGTAGAGGAAGTAAAAGAAATTTATACCAAGGCGAAAAATGAGAAGATGGCATTCTTGCGTATTGCAGACCTTACTGGGTCACTTGAATGCGTAGTCTTCCCAAAATCTTATGGTGAGCTCCAAAAATTCTGCCAAGTAGATAAGTTGGTTATCGTGAAGGGGAAAGTTTCTGATCGTGATGGTGAACGGAGCGTGTTGATTGATAAGATGAAGGAGTTGGTCTAGGCCACCTTGACTTTTGGTATCAAAGTGCTATTATTTCAAAAAACATAAAACTATGACAAACGGATTTCACGTACCTTATTCTGGCTCTCGTGAGCATGTACTACTTTCTTTGCACGGAAACCAAACGGGTGGCAATCATCGTTTTTCTGCACAAGACGTGCTCGGAACAGCAATCCATGAATCCTTTGGACTTTTTGTACAGATGGAAAAAAATTTCCTTTCACACAATCCCGATAATTTGGGAAACGAAGCGATTCGGTATCACCAGGCCGTAGGCTTAGCGCAGCCAGGCAACGTATTACCGAAGATTGTTACTGAATTAAAAACTATTTCCAAGTTTGGAGCATTAGTAGAAGCCGCAGAGAAGTTGATGAAACTCTTCGAGATATTCCACTCTGAGCCAACTAGTAGTGGGCCTGAGTACGAACAACGCACTAAAGAAATTCTCAAGCTCATTCAGAGAATTCTTAGTTACGGTAGAGCAGCTCTACCCATCAATCAACGTTCTTTTTAAAGAAAGTTAAAACCCCTTATAGCACACACGGTACTATAAGGGGTTTTGTTTTGCACTGTAGTGCTTACTTTTGTTTCTTTGCTGCGAGCATTTTTTTATTGGTAACTATTTTCTTTTTACGGGGACCAGATGATTTTCCAACAGGACCTCCTCCGTTAGGATCTTGTTTTCCACTTACCCCTATTGCTGGCAGTGCACCGGTAGTTGTAACCATAATGATCATTTTTGTTGTCTTTTTCATGAGTAACTGAATTTAGGGTTTAGGGTTTAATGAAAAACATTTCTTTTGTAGGAACTATCTCCAATAGCTTGGTAGTTTATGAAACTGATATTTCCATAGCCGTCTGAACAAGGAGCGCTTTCCTGTTTTTGCTTACCAAGAAGTATGCGCGCCATACGAAATCTAGTAGAAATTTTCAACTCGAGCCAAAAAAGCTTTTTTTCATACCGATTAGTAATCTTTCTGGCTTGTTCATACACTCCATTTAAAAAAAACTGAGCATCGTCTTTTGTCTCAAAAGATTTGAATTCTTTTTCCTTTTTCATTTGTTGTTAGGTTTAGGGGTTTTCTTAACAATAGCATATTTATAATTTCTGTCAAACTGCCCTATCTTATTATCCTTATGGTATTCTATATTCATGTCACTTGAAAAAAATCCTCGATACGCCAAAGGCAAGTCCGACAAGGTTAGCATTGAAATTGGTAATCGAGCCAACACTTTTGAGGTTAATGATTTTCTTATAAAAAATATCACCGGGCAGATACAATCTCTCTCAAAAAATCCTGATCAGGTTAATTTGGTTAGCCTTCTTGAGCAAATTAAAAAATCCCTTGAGAACGAAAACATTCACTCAAACAGTCTCAAGCCCATGACTCAGTTCGCACTCGAAACAACGATTATTCATGATGACTCAGACTCACAAGGAGGAGGAGACAGCATTATCACTGAAACGAAGTCTGTTATGAAACCATCCCAAGGAACCCCTAACGCGAACTTTGAAACCATGCAATCATTGTTACTCGATGCTCAACATACCACTAAACTGCTTCGTGAGATCTTGAATGATTATTATCCTGATGAGGAGCTATTACTACGATCGATTGAAAAGAACTATCAAAATATAAATAATTAGTTACAAAAAATCCCACTTTGCCATGCGGGATTTTGTCTTTACTTCACGAAAAAGTGTTCATGAATGCCTTTAAATTCTTTAGAAATTCAGGGTTCTGCTTTAGGAAAAGATTAATCTGTCTATCAAAATTTGCACTGCCAAATCCAACAAGAAGGAATCCCGACATCAAATCAAAAGATTTTTCATCATACTGCAAAAAGGTTAATTCCGGGCACATTACAAACCATCCAGACATAACAAGTTTTTCAGCTTCTCCTTTTTCCTCTACTGTTTTTTTTGCAATTATCGCTGAATGAACATCAATAATTATTTGTAAAACCAAAGAAACTGCTACCACGTCCCAACGCATCACTGTTGCTAATTTTATCGTGTTGCCGCAACCAGGACTAAATTTTCCTGCTTCGATTGCTCTATAATATGAAGGTGAGAAGTCCATAGTCTTTGAAATGTCACTTGACGACAATCCTAAAGAACTTCTCCTCTTCTGTAAAGCTCTCCCGAAAAGGCTTTTTAGATCAGTTCGAATATTTTTCTTTTTCATATTCAGTTTTTAATTGTTCAAATCGATACTAATACATTTAATTACATCTGTCAACTCCCCCTCCCGCCCCACCAAATAAAATGCTATAGTGTTCCCTATATGAATAGAGATATATTATCGAGTCTCCGTCACACCCTTGCCCATGTCCTGGCCCAAGCGGTTTTAGAAGAATATCCAAATGCACAGCTGACCCTAGGACCTGCTGTTGATAATGGGTTCTATTATGATGTTGATTTTGGAGAAACTAAAATCCCGGAAACTGATTTGAAGAAATTCCAGACTTCGATGCGTAAAAATTTAAAGAAGTGGACTGAATTTACTCACCAAGAAGTTTCAAAAGAAGAAGCTCTTGCGGCTTTTGCTGGAAATCCTTACAAGGAAGAACTAATTAATGAGATCGCAGAACGAGGAGAAAAAATTACGCTTTACACCTGTGGTGGATTTACTGACCTTTGTCGAGGTGGGCACCTTGAAAATCCTGCAGCTGAGATTTCTACTGATAGTTTTAAGCTTGATCGTATTGCTGGTGCGTATTGGCGAGGAAGTGAAGCTAATAAAATGCTTACACGAATTTATGGGTTGGCATTTGAATCTGGTGAAGCACTCGAGGCTTACATTGCACAACAAGAAGAGGCTGCAAAACGAGATCACCGAAAACTCGGTACCGACATGCACCTCTATGCATTCTCTGATTTTGTAGGAGCAGGACTACCGCTTTGGCTTCCCAAGGGAGGTGTGATTGTTGAGGAGCTTGAAAAACTTGCCAAGGAAACAGAATTCCTCGCAGGATATGATCGAGTAAAAACTCCACATATTGCAAAAGAATCAATGTACCAAACATCTGGACATTTACCGTACTACGAAGATTCTATGTACCCTCCAATGGAATACGAGGGTGGAAAATATTATTTGAAAGCAATGAACTGCCCTCATCACCATGCTGTGTTCAACGCAGAGTCTCACAGTTATAAGGACCTCCCTATTCGACTCGCTGAATATGGAACCTGTTACCGTCATGAAAAATCTGGAGAATTGTTTGGATTAATGCGTGTACGTGAATTGAATATGAATGATGCGCATATTTATTGTACTGAGGAACAATTCGCTGATGAGTTCCGTGCGGTAAACGATATGTATATCAAATATTTCCAAATATTTGGAGTGGACAAATATGTCATGCGATTTTCTACCCATGACCCAAAACGACTTGGCGATAAGTATGTAGACGAGCCAGAACTTTGGAAGAAAACTGAAGACATGGTGCGTAAGGTATTAATTGATTCAAATATTCCTTATGTTGAGGTTCCTAACGAAGCAGCATTTTATGGACCGAAAATTGATGTGCAAGTATGGAGTGCTATTGGACGAGAATTTACTCTTGCAACTAACCAGGTAGACTTCGCGGTTCCAAAACGATTTGGACTTACCTATACCTCAAAGGAAGGTACTGTCGAAACACCGCTCTGTATTCACCGAGCACCGCTTGGAACTCATGAGCGATTCATTGGATTCCTTATTGAACACTTCGCAGGGAACTTCCCTACCTGGCTCGCACCAGTTCAAGTATATGTATTACCCGTTCGAGAAAATCATGAAGAACTTGCACAGGAAATTACCAAGAAACTTCATAATCAATTTGTTCGTGTAGAATACCTTGATTCATCTGATAATCTCGGGAAACGTATTCGCAAAGCCAAGGATTCAAAGACTCCCTATACTATCATCATCGGTGACAAGGATATCGAGGCTGGGATGATTACGATTGAAACCAGGGGACAAGAAACTGGAGTTCAAATGACAACCGAAGACTTTATCGAGAAGATTTCGAAGGAAATTAAAGATCGATCGTTGTAATCTACAAAAAAATCATCCACCAATTGGCGGATGATTTTTTTGTGATATAATTACCCCATATGAAAAACAACAACCTGTACAACTTGATGACTCAATTAACCCAAGAATCTCGATCTTTGTGGAGGATTAAAAATGAGTATAAAAAGGATTCTAAGAAATCAAAGGAGTTAACACAGTTCTGGCTAGAAGTAGCGAAAGAAAAGGAAGTTTTGATTGAGGACTTGAAGGCTGTGATTCGCGCAGAAATGGAATAATAAAAAATCCCCGATCAACAGTCGGGGACTTTTTGTTCAATTAATCCTTTATCTCGCGATAAGTTATCGGAGAGTATATACCCCAATCTCTATAATCACCTTTTTGGTGTTCCGGCAAGGTGATACTCACCGGGTCTTGATGGTATTCAATATCGAGTATAGTTATCAAACTAGGAGCAGGTTGTTTTGGAAAACCTAAAATTTTTTGTTCTCCATGCAATATAAAACTACGATTAGTATCTAAAATTTCTTGCCTATTAGACAATATTTCAAAATCAATTTCTTGGTTCATATTCTTTATTTTTAAAGACAATACCACATTAAAAAGAACTCCGCAAGGAGTTCTTTTTTGTATTAAATATCCAACTCTACCATCTTCGCATTGTTCTGAATAAACGATTTGCGGAGGGATACATCAGTACCCATAAGCATATCAAACGTCTTGTCAGCTTCGAGCGCATCATCAACAGTAACCTGTTTAAGGGTACGACGAGCAGGATCCATGGTTGTTTCCCAAAGCTCTTCCGCGTTCATCTCTCCAAGTCCTTTATATCGCTGAACAGAGATTTTTGAAACTCGTTTTGATTTTACTTTTGTATCCTCTCCCTCCTCTTCTTCATTTTCTTCATCTCCACCATGTTCATCAGCACCTGCCATTTCACCCCCCATCTTCTTGATCATCGCATCTTTCTGATCATCCGTATACGCATACCCGATCTCCTTCCCCTTCTTGATTTTATAAAGAGGTGGTTGAGCAATAAATAAGAATCCCGAATCAATAACGGGTCGCATGTACCGATAGAACAATGTGAGCAACAGTGTTCGGATGTGCGCACCATCGACGTCGGCATCGGTTGCAATAACAATCTTCTGATAACGAATTTTTGACACATCGAATGTTTCCCCGATAGAAGTTCCCAATGCAATAATAATCGTCTTGATTTCCTCATTGGCAACCATTTTATCAAGGCGTGCACGTTCTACGTTCAACGGCTTTCCCTTCAAGGGCAAAATCGCCTGAGTCTTTTTATCACGACCCTGCTTCGCGGTTCCTCCCGCCGAGTCTCCCTCTACGATGAAGATCTCAGAATCAGCAGCATCTTTAGATTGGCAGTCTGACAATTTTCCAGGAAGCGTAAACCCTTCGAGCATTCCCTTTCGTAAAATAGAATCCTTGGCTGCTTTAGCTGCTTTACGTGCACGAAGTGCGAGTACTGCTTTACTAATAATAGCTTTCGCTTCGTCAGGATTTTCTTCAAGGAACATGGCGAACGCTTCACCGAATACTGTTTCTACCGCACCACGCGCTTCAGGCGAACCAAGTTTTGCCTTAGTCTGACCTTCAAATTGGATCTCTGGCATTTTAACTGTAACAATTGCAATCAATCCCTCGAGAACGTCTTGCCCATCAAACGATTCACCGTCTTTCAAAATTTTCTTTTCTTTGTTGTATCCATTGATCAAACGCGTAAGCGCGGTCTTAAACCCAGTAAGGTGCATTCCCCCTTCCATGGTATAAATGTTGTTCGCAAAAGGAACGATCTTTGGAGCAATATCGTCTACGTACTGGAGAGCGATTTCAACATTAATATCCCCGGCGTTTTTATCAACGTGGAAAATTTTATCCTGAACCTTCTTCTGATGCAGTGCAAGTGATCGCACCATCGAAACCAAACCTCCTTCGAAATAAAACGAGAACGAAGGAACCTCATAGTCCATATCCTTCATATAGGTTTCATTTTCAAGGTCTATTTTCCCAGAATATTCTCGTGCGTCAATAACAACCACCTTCAGTTTTTTACACAGGTACGCCTGTTCTCGCAATCGATCCACAACTCGCTGGAAATTGAATTTAATTTCCTTGAAAATTTCTATATCTGGTTCAAAGGTAATTACCGTTCCTTGCTCCTTAGTTTTACCAACTGCCTTTACTTTAAATTTTGGTTTTCCTTGAGAATATTCTTGTGTCCACACTTGTCCCTCCTTGTGAACCTCTGCTTTCATAAATACCGAAAGCGCGTTTACTACTGATGAACCTACTCCGTGAAGACCTCCTGAAACCTTGTATCCTGAATCTTCTCCTCCGAATTTTCCTCCGGCATGAAGCACGGTTAAAATAGTTTCAAGTGCTGAAACTTTAGTCTTCGGATGAATATCAACTGGAATTCCTCGTCCATTGTCTACGACTCGAATTCTATTTCCGGGCAACAAAGCCACTTCGATATGGTCGGCATACCCACCCATCGCCTCATCACGACTGTTATCAAAAATTTCCCAAATCAAGTGATGTAGCCCATCGAGACCTGTGGTTCCGATGTACATTCCAGGCCGCTTGCGTACCGGATCGAGACCCTCAAGCACCTGAATACTTGAAGCCCCATAACTATCAGATTTCTTAATATCTTTTGCCATATAGCCTTATTTTACCATAAAAATACCCAGCAATCACTTGATTAAATGTGAGAGTATTGTCTAGTTTTCAATAC
This sequence comes from Candidatus Nomurabacteria bacterium, assembly GCA_943357975.1. Taxonomy (GTDB): domain Bacteria; phylum Patescibacteriota; class Minisyncoccia; order Phycocordibacterales; family UBA1006; genus CAIXMG01. The sequence goes on from CALRGS010000001.1 coordinate 57,535, forward strand.
GAATATGATTCTTCAAATAGTCCTTAGTATCGCCTATTTTCTTACCCGGATTGAAGATGTTTTTTGGATCAAACAGTGATTTGGTAAACTTGAAAAGTCCCATAATAAATGGTCCGTACATTTTTTCGAGATAAGGTGTACGCACAATTCCATCATTATGCTCTGCCGTAATAGACCCTTTGTATGACAAGACGAGATCATAGACCTTGTTTGAAAGATCTAAAATCATCTCCCGATTTTTTATATCATGCATATCAAGGAGTGGGATGATATGAAAATTCCCATTTCCTACGTGACCTGCAATCGTGTACACGAAGCCCGCACCTTCAAGCATTGCTTGGAGTTTTGGCATAAACTCTGGGAGGAATTCTGGATTTACAATAATATCGTCAATGAACGGTGCGGTGCGTTTACCGTGCACATGTTTACGCAACAAATTAAACGATTCACGACGAATGCGCCAATACTTATCAGCCTCAGCAGATGAGCGCGCAACATGTACAGGAAAACCAAAAGGTTCCACCGCTTTTTTTATTTCAAGCAATTTATTTTTTACTTCGCCTTCAGTTGTTCCTGCAACCTCAACTAATACAATAAGTTTCGGGATACCTCCACGTAATAACAACATTCCATCAGGAATCATTGCGAATCCTAACTTGATAAATTTCCAAATCCCCATGGAGCCGAGGAAGTCGAAGAAAAATTTAAAAGCCAGCTTCAAGCTATAATCATCGAATGACTCGATACTGTCAGGCTTATAAGCAACCAATGTTTTTGCAAGATCACCAATACGATCAACCTTGTCCATATAGATTGCTAGCACGTTCGAAACAGGTTCTACGGGAACCAGTTTCCATTTCTGCTCTACCATAATCCCCAATGTTCCTTGGGACCCTACCAGTAATTTATTCAAATCAAAAACTCCTGTTTCCCTATCGTACACATTCCATAAATAATACCCTGCTGAATTTTTAGAAACCTTGGGTTTGGCATTTTTAATGGCATCATAATTTTTCTCGATAGTATCAAAAAGACTCTTATAGAGGTTACCTTCAAAATTTCCCTGGTTTATCTTCGCATCAAGCTCACTTTTTGTGAGCGGCTTTACCACATACTCATTTCCGTCAGTAAAAATCATTTTTGTTTCAAGAATGAAATTCTCCATCTTGCCATACTTGATTGATTTTTCACCTCCGCAATTATTTCCAAACATTCCCCCTACTGCGCAAATATTTTTTGATGCCGTATACGTTGGCATGATACGATCATGCTTCAAGGTTTCAATCTCAAGATCACGATAAAATACACCTGGCTGCATTACGGCATACTCGTCAGTAACCTCGATCACCTTATTCATATATTTTGTAAAATCAATAATGACAGAATCGTTAATTGATCCACCCGACATACATGTTCCACCACTGCGAGCCGTCAGTGAAACACCGCCCTCTTTATTTGCCCAAGTTACTAAATGCTGCACATCTTGTGAGTGTTTTGGAAATACGACAACCTGTGGTACCACCTCAAAAAGACTCGCGTCGTGTGAATACTTTTCAAGGGTTGCAGCACTCACGTCGATATCGCCATGGAAGACCTGCTTCA
>CALRGS010000002.1 GCA_943357975.1 Candidatus Nomurabacteria bacterium
TAGATTACCTGACCATCTGCTAGTGTTGTCGTATCGAGGAACACCTTGTCCCCTACACTCATAGGAACATAGTCGTTCTTAAATGAAACAGTTGTGCCTTTCTGTTCACCTTTTAAAACTTTTGCCTGAAGCTCTTGAATATGGATCACCAAGTACTGCCCCTCTTCAATAGTCTCATCATATTCATGAACAATATCTGTAATTTGCACCTTGATACGGTCTTGTGATCCGGAAACAGTCAGCGTCTCTTGCGCAGATACACCTGACACCACCCCCAACAAGAGTATCACTCCTCCTATCCACCTCATTAAAACAATCATGCGCCTAGTATAGCATGATAAAAACCCCTTGTGGGGGCCTTTATTCGTTATTCGCCTTAAATTTGTTCAAGATCTCCTGTTCAACCTCCGCACGATCACGACCGTATTTTAAGTATGATAACTGCTTCACTGCATTAACCTGTTCCGGATTCCCCTTCGGTGCAAAGCCATCGTAGGTTGTCATCATATTAAATGCTGCAGCCGGTTTTCCATTAACAAGCGTACTCATGATATTCTTAAAGTTATCCTGTTTCAAAATATCATCTTTGGTGAATTGTGGCTGAATGCGCGGCTCTACAAATTTTGCATCCTCATCATTAATACGGAAGAATCCCATAGACCCCACGTTTCCGAATACCGCACCCTTGATGAAGTCTGGAAGCTGTCCGAGATACTGGTGTGTCATGTTAAGCGAGAGCTTATACTTACGCGCTTCGGATAGAATTGCAGAAACTGACTCCGTCACAATGTTTTGGAACTCGTCCATATACACATAAAATGGTGGGAACTGTGCGAGGTCAGGAGAATCGGCACGTGACATTGCCGCCATTTGAAGTTTCCCAACAAGGATAAGTCCGATGAGTTTTGCATTATTCTCGCCCAAAAGTCCCTTGGAGAGGTTCACCAAAAGAATCTTCTTGTTATCCATTACTTCACGGAAATTAAATGCTGACTTTTCTTGCAACACTATCGGACGCATGAATTCATTAGAAATAAAGTCATCGAACTTTCCAGAAATATACGGTACAAAGTTTTCAAGTCCTTGATCCCCTGTTGTCTTCTCAGCGGCTTTCCAGAATTCAATAATGAGCGGGCTCTTGCATTTTGCAAGTTTCATATCACGAAATGCCTTGTCTCCAAGGACTCGAGTAATTTCCATAAGTGTATTCCCCGACTCAGGATCGTCCATTACCAACAATGCGGAGTTTCGGAAATACTGTCCGAACATCGCACCTCCTTGAGCCTTCATATCGAACAATTTATCAAAAATTCCGAGGAGTTCTGAAATCACCAACGACTTTTGTTGTGGGCGGCTTGTATCATATTCCAACATATTAAGTCCCATAGGTCGATCTATATATGAAGGATCAAAGTAGATCACATCATCCATACGTTCTGGAGGAATATTTGCAAGGATGGTTTGTACGTCAGATCCGTGAGGATCGATGAAGCAACACCCGTCGCCATTCTGAATATCTTGAATAATCATTTTCAAAAACATCTGCGTCTTACCACTTCCGGTCTGTCCAATTGTATAGAAGTGACGAAGACGATCCTCTGGTGCAAAATGGATCGGAGTAATTTTTCCACGATAATCATTGTAACCAAGGAGAATTCCCTTATTCCCCATATCCATAGGCGCAGGCGCTGAACCAGATTTTGCTTGTTTTAACTGAGAAGCATCCTGAGTCGCAGCCGGAAAATGAAACACTGACGCAAGCTCATGAAAGTTAAGGTGCAACAGGTGTAGCTCTTCCTTAATACGGAATGCAAACGTATGGAAAAAATCCATAAGCCCAGAACCTTTTACGAGTTCGAATTGGAACCCATTTCCAGTCGTACTGTTGAATTGATAAAACGCTGACTCCAAATCATGCACAATAGATTCTGCCCGGGCTTGATTTTCAGCCGATGCAATAATACGAATATTGGTTTCGCAAATGGTTGATTTTAATTTTTCTGTAATTGATGCAATGGCTGTCTCATCAACATACTTGGTTTGTTTTTCGTCCTTTTTCTCGTCTTCCTTTTTAGGGCCAGTAAGTAGTTCCCAGGTAGCCTTTCCAAAACCTTTGAGTTCGTGCGCAAAAGGACTTTCCACTTCATGTTTAATATCAGAAAATTTCTCACCCTTACGAAGTCGATCTAAAATTTTTCCATATGCCGTCACATAGTGGCCACCTACCGGACACACGGTGAACTGAATCGATGCACCCTCACCTTCTTTCTTGAGTTTAGAAAAAGTGTTTAACAAGAGGTCGATTGGATCTGTTTCAAATTGATCATAAGTTTTAATGGTCATCATGTCCGAAGTCGTAGATTTTGCAAATGAACCAGCGGCACCACCACTTGGATTGAAAATATTATAATCATCCGTAATTTCCTCGATTTTCGCATCAGCATATAACCCGAGAACCACTTTTTCAAAAAGGTCAGACTTGTTTCGAGGAATACAGACATAGAAAATAACGCTGTCAGAAATATTCGAAAGTGCAATTTCCAAGGTATACCAATTGCGATCGGGATTATTCCCCGGACCAATAGATTGCATTCCAGCATAAAATTGCTCCATGAGGCCGGTGAGGTCTTTGAACCCTTTTACCTTATCATCATCAGGTCGTGGCAAGGTCACCTCGTACAGGCGCACATCGATTTCCTTAAATAACTCGCTGTTCTGTTTCAAGCCAGGAATTTCGTGATATGAGGCAAGGTACTGAACCAGGAAGCGATAGAAGTCATCCTCGATATGGGGATTATTCATCTTCTTCACCACCTCCATGGCATTCTTAATTCCTTGTTCCATCATCACTGACAAAATTTCTCCGATAGCATTATCGTGAGGCTCTGGGTGTAACTTTAAAACAACACCTTCCATTTGATCAGCAGGCATTATTACCTTAGGATGTAATACTTCATGGGTTGGTGCAGCTTTATAAGACTCGATGAGGTCTTTGGCGATAGTTTCTTTTTTTACTTCAACAGTTCCACTTGCTCGCATCTCACTTTCCTTTTGTTTTAATTGTTCCCGCAAAAAGGCAACCTCTTCCTCTGGGGTTTTAAACTGTACATTTTTATTTTCAAATACTCCTTCGAATGTCTGCGCAGGGTTCATGCTACTATTATAGCCTGACTTTCATATGGATGCGAGTACTAAAAAACGCGGACCCACTTAAACTGATCCGCGCTCTTATCTTTAACTTAACTCCAATCAAAATAGCTCAAATTTTCCAAGGTTTTTTACAAGCTTAGATTGTACAAATGTCCTTAGTAGTAAAATAGATACCACACCGAAAGCGACAAGTAGCTCCTCTTGAATCTGTTGATTACAATGCCACACTAAGTAAGGTACACCAAATTTTTCAAAAAACGCAAGTGCTATCATCCCGGCACCAAACCAGCTAAACACTGCCAGCCAGTTTCTAAAATTCTCTTTTTTCTCATCCGAAACAGTAAGGAATTTTATAATAGAGAGGATGATCATAATCGAAATAAAAATCAAGGCAACCCCTAATACAATTGGGGCGTAGTGGCCTAACCACTGAACCCAACTTTGTGTTGGTGTATACAAAGGGTTTTTCAGAAAATTATCACATGTGTTCAGAATAAGGAGTAAGTTCTTCATGTTTTTGTCTTTAGTTTTTGTAAGAAAAATGGTTTAAAAAATCTGCTATTACTATAGCAGATTTAGTCTATTTTGTCAATACCTCATACCCCGCCTCAGTAACCAGTACGGTATGTTCAAAATGAGCAGATGGCTTTCCATCCTTAGTCACCACAGTATACCCATCACTCAAGATTTTCACGTATTTAGTCCCAAGGTTCATCATAGGCTCAATAGCAATAGTCATCCCAGCAACGAGTTTCTCGCCTTCACCTGGTTTCCCATAATTAGGAATATACGGATCCTCATGAATATGTCGCCCTACCCCATGACCAGAAAACCCTTCTACAATCCCGTAACGTTTGTTAATAAAACTTTGAATCGCAGAACCGATATCACCAACCGTATTTCCAGGCTTTACTTGATCAATACCCACCTGCAAAGCTTCTTCGGTTACCATGAGTAATTCATTTAATTCTTTCGAAATTTTTCCAACAGGAACCGTAATTGCAGCATCAGTAAAAACCCCATTATGATGTACTCCAATATCAAGCGAAATAATATCCCCTTCTTGAAGGATCCTTTTTTTATTAGGAATACCGTGTACCACCTCCTCATTCACAGAAGTAATCAATGTTGCAGGATATGGAGTCTTCGCACCATCAGGTTTGTATCCCTTGAATGCCGGTTTGTCACCAAAATCCTTGATCATTTTTTCAGCTTCTTGATCAAGTTCCCACGTCGAAATACCAGGACGAACCATTTTCGCAAGTTTCTGTAAAACCTGTGCGTGACGTTTTCCCCCTTCACGCATGTTCTGTATTTCTTGTTCGGTCTTGATAATAATCATAACGCCTATAGTATCAAACTTTGTCAAGGAATTCAAGCACACCCCTTGTGATATATTTATGACATATGAAAAATACCTATCAAAGGATTCAGGTTTACTTGCGAGGTAACGACTTCATCTACCAGCTTTTTTCAGGAGCACTTCTCTTACTTTTCGGAATGGTGACTTCGGTACTTGGTAATCAGCATGCGACTGCGCATATGGGCGCATCAGTTCCTGATATTTTTATTTGGGGGGTCTCGTCGCAAAACATGGTGTCTTACTACGTTGGAACAGCGCTCACATTTCTCATCGCCTTTGGACTACTTATTATCTGGAAACCACGAGCTGCGCCATTTTTACTATTTGCCTTGGGAGCTTTCTACCTCGTGCGGTCTGGGTTTATTGTTTTAAATACACCAGGATTTCCTGAGGGTATTGTGGGTATGGAAACCGCCAGCCCTTTTATTAAAAAATATTTTTTTGGTGGTGACTTATTTTTCTCAGGACATGCAGGTGCCCCATTTATTATTGCACTCGCTTTATGGGATTATCATAAAATTGCCAGGATGTTATTCCTCGCAATTTCAGTAGGCTCTGCAATTATTGTTCTCGTAGGACACTATCACTATAGTGTGGATGTTGTTGGTGCCTACTTCATCACTTATACCGTCTATAAACTAACGCAACGATTTTTCCCGAGAGCTTTCGAATACTTTAAGCAAGCTTTTGTTTGATCTGCTCAAATACCGCGTCCACAGACACCTCTCCGTTAATCTCAACAAACGTTGTGTTTTGATTTTGCATAAAATATTCTACAATCGGCATTACTTGGTGTTTATACGCATCAAGGCGTGTTTGGATGGATACATCACTTAAATCATCTGCACGAGCTTTATTACCATCAAGTGCAGCACGAGACTTAACACGATCAAGCGCTGTTTCATCTGTAATATGTACATGAAAGACAAACACCTTGTCGAATTTTAAATACTGAAGCGCCTTACTTAAAATACTTGCCTCTTCAAGTACCCGAGCAACCCCCTCAAAAATAAAATGTTGAGATCCTGTGAATTTCTCTACCAAGTCCTTGCTCCACAAATAAATAGGCATGAATGCAGGCATCAGCTGCCCACTGTCTAGGGTTTCTCGAGTGAGGCCCTGGACATAGCCGTCATTTTTTGCAAAAGATCTGAAGTGAGATCCTTGACCAACACTTATCACTTCCGTTCCTTGTGATTTTAAATACGCTTCAAGCATTTCTGCTTGAGTCCCCTTGCCCGAACCTGCTTTACCGTAAAATATATATGCGTTTGCCATGGCGCTATTATAGCACATCAAAACTCCCCCTAAGCTTTGCACAAGTGTGCCCTTGCCCTCTCGTAGAAAAACTCAAACCAAAAAATCCCCCGATGCCACAGAACATTTCCAAACTCCCCCTAACCCCCTCTTGGTAAGAGGGGGGACCTAATCGAGAGTTAGTGCTTTTTCAATCTGAACTATTACTTGATTGAGATTATTCTTAACTTCTTCATTACTAAACTGCCTTCTAAATCTAACACCTAGTGCATCTTGTTTTATCGAACCCCAGAGAACTTCCTCTGATTCAGTCATATGGTTTCTTAAATACCGCCGTTTTTCTTTTGTAGAAATAAAATTATGTAATCTCATAGAACTACCCTACCACAAGCTGATAAATTTTTGATAAAGTTGTAAATTCTATGGCGCGGTCCCCCTCCTCTTACCAAGAGGAGGGGTTAGGGGTGGAGTTTTTCCAAGAGGAGGCAATGGGGATTTTTTCCAAGAGGAGTGATCTAGGGGGAGTTCCCCACCAAAAAATCCCCTCACGGGGATTTTTTGGTTTGAGAATTAATATTCTCGCATACTCGCCTGGGCTGAAAGCTTTTTGATGAGATCGATGATTACCGATACTACAATCAAGAGAGCTGTACCACCAATAGCGAAGCTTTGATTTCCAGTAAATCCTTGGAAAATTGTCGGAAGAACCGCAATAAGTGCCAAGAAGAGACCACCAAAGAATGTAATACGTGTCATGATTTTCCCAATGTATTCAGCTGTTGGAGCTCCAGGACGTACATTCGGAATGAATGCGCCGTTTTTCTGAAGGTTGTGTGACATAGCCTCGGCGTCAAATGTTACTGCTGTGTAGAAGTACGTAAAGACAAACACAAGGATAAAGTAAACAATTCCATAGTACAACTGATTATTAAGGAAACTCGTAACCGCAGTACCTATCGCAGCAAGTGTTGCATGTGATGAACTTGAAATCGCTGTTGCAATAAGGTTTGGGAACAAGAGAATCGACAAGGCAAAGATAATCGGCATCACTCCCGCTTGATTCATCCGTAGAGGAATGTGGGTTGAAGTTGATGAGGTAACATATCCTGCACGTGCCTGCTGTTTAGCATACGTTACTGGAACAGGTCGTTCCGCTTCGGTGATCATCACCACTCCAAAGATAATGAGAATTGCAATGACTGCAAATCCGATATACAAAGGAAGTTGTGAAGGATCATACGAAAATATCGCTTGAGAAACATCCTTAGGGATTCGTGCAACGATTCCCGCAAAGATAATAATTGAAACTCCATTTCCAATACCAAATTCTGAAATCAATTCTCCGAGCCACATCATAAGGAATGCTCCTCCTACAACAATCACTATATTAATGAATGCCTGAGGTGCTGGAAACATTGGTACAATACCTTGTTTAGCGAGAACCGCAAGGAGTGCTGATCCTTGAATGAGCGCAAGGAATACTGTGAGATATCGAGAATATTGATTGAATGTTCTTCGTCCCATTTCACCAGACTCATGATACAGTTCTTTGAGTTTTGGAGCCATCAACGTCAACAGCTGCATGATAATTGAAGCCGTAATGAACGGTCCAACTCCTAGGAGCACAATTGACAAATTGGTAAGCCCTCCACCCGAGAAAATATTCAAGAATCCGAAAAACTGGTTATTGCTTAAGAACTGCGCAAGTGACGCAGGATTCACTCCAGGAACCGGAATAGCTGCAAGCGCACGGAACACAATCAAGATAGCGAAAATAAATCCAACGCGAGCAAGCAATTGTCGATCAGTGAAAATTATTTTTACTTTATTTAGGAATGATTGAAACATATGAGTGATTATATCACGTTATTCGATTGATCCACCTGCCGCTTCGATTTTAGCCTTGGCAGATGCAGAAACCATGCATTTTGAAATGATGAATTTCTTGGTCACTTCCCCAGTTCCTAGAATCTTCACTCCTGCACTTGGCAATCGTGTTGATTTTAGAATTCCCTTTTCAAGGATTGAAACTGGTGAGATGATCGCTCCTGCGTCAAAGTTTTTCTCAAGAACTGAAAGATTTACTGGGAATACTGTTGGCTTTGCATAGGTACTTTTCGCACGATTTTTACCATACCCTCGCTTCTTCGGAATTTTCTTGATAATGTCTCGAAGTTCTGGTCGCTTGCGGTGTCCTGAACGAGCGTTCTGTCCTTTTGTTCCACGTCCAGCAGTTTTTCCTCGCTTACCTCCACGTCCTACTTGAACATGTTTGGTGTTTGGATTTTTTCGTTTAAGGTTATTTGTTTGCATACTTGAAAATTGACAAGGCCTTCATGGTTGCTTGTGCAATATTGAGTTTATCTTTTGATCCAGAGATCACACGACCGGTGATATCAGTAATTCCTGCAAGTTCTACCATCACGCGCATCGCTGAGCCTACTACGACTCCTCGTCCAGTGTTTGGCATAAGCATGACACGAGCTGCTTTATATTTCGCTTTCACATCATGAGGAATAGTTCCTCGCTTGTTCAAACGAAGTTTAAGCATATTTTTCTTTGCATCATTAAATGCTTTCTGGATAGCAAGGGTTGTATCTCCAGCTTTTCCAATTCCAAGACCCATTGATCCCTTCTTGTCTCCGATAGCAAGAACTACCGAGAAACTGAATCGTCGTCCTCCTGAAACCACACGAGTTACACGTCGAATTGAAAGCATCTTCTGCTCAAATTCTGGCTTTGCTCGTTCTGGTCGTGGACCACGTCGATCGGGTCGTCCTCCTGGTCGCCCTCCTGCTCCACCTCGTGATGCACCTCCTCCAGTTCGTGGAGGGAACTTTCTAGGTTCACGTGCCGCTGTTGTAGTTGTTGTTGTTTTTTCCATATAATTAGAAGATGAGTCCAGCTGCTCGCGCACTGTCAGCTAATGCTTTAACTCGACCTGTGAATCGGAACCCACCTCGGTCAAAGACCACGGTAGTAACCTTGAGAGCTTTTGCTTTTTCAGCAAGCTCTGTTCCGATAACCACTGATCGCTCAGCCTTAGTTCCCTTACCTCCCTTAATATCACTTGCTGATGCAAGAGTCTTTCCTGCGGTATCATCAATCAACTGTGCGTACATAAATTTATTTGATTTAAATACTGCAAGTCGTGGACGTTCTGTAGTTCCAGAAACTCGTGCTCGAATTCGCTTGTGACGTCGCTCGCGCTTCAATGTTTTTATATTTGTTTTGTTCATATAATTATTGATTACGCAGATTTCTTACCTTGCTTACGTCGGATCACTTCACCATCGTATCGGAATCCTTTTCCTTTATACGGTTCTGGCTTTTTGAGCGATCGAACATATGCAGCGAATTGACCGACCGATTCTTTATCAATTCCTGAAATCGTAATAATATTTTTGTCCGCGGTAACCGTAAGTCCTGCTGGTACGGGAACTTTCACAGGGTGTGAAAATCCAAGCGCCAAATCTAGAGACGATCCTGCTACTGCTGATTTAAATCCAACTCCTTCGAGGATAATTTTCTTTTCAAAACCTTTGGTAACTCCTTCCATCATGTTTCGCACATGTGAACCAACAGTTCCCCAAAGACTTCGTACGAATACATTGTCTCCGTTAGGTGTAAGGACGATGGCGTTATCTTTTACTTCAACTGAAATTTCAGAACGAAAGGTTCGCACCAATTCTCCTTTTGCACCTTTAATAGTAACGGTATCGCCTGATACTGTTACTGTTGTTCCTGCTGTAATTTCAATTGGATTTTTTCCAAGTCGTGACATATAGATTACCAGATCTGGAAGAGCGCTTCTCCACCTACGTGTTCTGTGCGCGCTTCATCACCTGTTAGAATTCCTTTTGGAGTTGAAAGTACCAAAAGTCCTCGACCATTTTTAACGAGCTTAATGTCCTGCACTCCGAAGTAAACTCGGCATGAAGACTTTGAAACTCTTTTTACATCACTGATTCGTGGCTTCCCATCTACATAGGAAACTCCGAGTTCAAGGACGTCACCTTTCTCGCGAGACTTTTTTGCATAAGATGCGATATATCCTGCTTTGAAAAGTACTTTTGCAACTTCAGCTGAAAGCTTTGTTGCTGGCACCATAACTGATGCCTTTCCTGCGTTACCTCCGTTTTTAAGAGAGATAATCAAATTTGCTAGTTTGTCCATATAATTAATTACCAAGAAGACTTACGAACACCTGGGATTTTCCCTTCGTTTGCAAGCTCTCTGAATTTAATACGAGATAGTCCGAAGTCTCGGAGGTATCCGTTTGAACGACCTGTTGCCGCGCATCGATTTTTATAACGAGTTGGTGATGAGTTCTTTGGAAGCATCTGAAGACCTTCGAGGTCACCAGCAGCCTTAAGAGCAGCACGCTTTACAGCGTACTTCTCGATCAACTTTCGTCGTTTTTCATTGCGCGCTAATACTGATGTTTTAGCCATGTGTGTAAGAAGCCTCTGTACTCTCCTCGCAAAATCCCCTCCCCAGCCCTCCCCCAAGGAGAGGAAGCCGAACAGACGGTTTACGGACAAGTGCAAAAAGGCTTTCTCTGAAAAAAGTCTTATAATATTCCTTTGTCCAATCCGGCCATATCTCCTCAAAATGTATCTTGTTCTTATAAATCTGTTGATAAATAAGGACGAAATAGAAATCTTGGGATGTGTCGAATCAAAAAAGCAAGCACAATGTGTGCCTGCTTAATGTAGCAGATATTTGCTGTTGCGTCAACTTTATTTTGCCAAATATACAGTTGAGGTTTGTAACGGTGGCGTAATCATGAATGTGTAATCATCAGATCCTGCTCCATCAGCTGTTCCATATTTGAACGAGTTGAAAATAAACTTCCCTGATCCATTATGAGCTCTTACAAAGAAACTTAGAGTAAACTGCTCCGTATCTCCTTCGGTAACAAGGTATGAATTTATCAAACCATCATCAATTGAGTCATCATCGGCTTCAAGTATGACAGCGTCAATAATGCCATTTCCTAGACGAGTATAGCCAATATTAGCAATGTTTTTTGATACATACATATCACCACCATTTGCGGTTACATTAACACGAAACCTAGCAAGGTATACATCTTCTTCCCCTGGACCAACCCCATCTATTGACGCGTACAAGGCTAGTGTAGGACTTCCAATCGCAGTTACTGTCGCACTAGCTGAATTTATACTAAACAAATTATCTGAATTATCTCCATCCGTCCAGGTAGTTTGTCCAGCTAGCTTATAATTAAGCTTTATTTTGAATCGTTGTCCAAACGGTGAATTCCCCCAAAATGGTGAGGCACTCACAGGTACTGTAACAACCTCTGAACCGTCATTGTTTACTGACCCGAAGCCAGTACTGTTCGTACCACTCACCCCATCATTCAAAACAATGGCAATTTGTGCATTCGCAGGAATATTACATGTACTCCACTTCACTGTAATCTGCTGTCCTGCTTGATAAACCTCACCACCATTAGGTGACATAACTTTAATTTTTGGCGTTGTTGATCCAGCAAGACATGGCAATGGTTGTGTATTGGTAGCCAAACTTCCAGCGACCCCTGTTTGGACGGATGCTGTCTTTCTTGTTGCATTAAACAATGCAGCACCTTGATCAACCGTCCCCCCATTCATGAATAGTAATGCCCCGACAAGGACGAGTCCTACGATAATTACTCCTGGTAATAAAAACTTCTTAAACTTTGATGGTGTTGGTTTCATAATGAGGTGGTTATTATTAATTAACTGTTATTAAGTATACCTCTATCCGAAAGGGTTGTACAAAAAGGTGACAAGAAGTCGAATATTTATTACGGATTAATCGTAATAATACCATCAGAACTATCCTTATCAAACCATCCAGTTGCTACATTGTTGTGGAATACAGTGATTTTATAATTCGGCCCAAAAGGATATCCATTGGCACCCCAAAAGAGTGAGTTGCCTGCCGTTGACGCAGGAAGAATTACGGTTGCCTGTCCGGCATTAGTAGTTTCCCAGGCAGTACCAGGCCAACCAGATACCAACAACATCAACTGATAGTTACTCGTCACAGCTCCTGTACTTGAGAGCCGATCCAAATGGAGCTCTATTTTATCCGTCGATGCTATGTTGCAAGTAGACCATGTAACTTGAAACGAGTTGCCTGGATGATACGTTTGCCCACCATTAGGTGACATAACCTTAATTTTTGGCGTTGTCGATCCAGCAAGACATGGCAATGGCTGCGTATTGGTAGCCAAACTTCCAGCGACCCCTGTTTGGACGGATGCTGTCTTCCTTGTTGCATTAAACAATGCAGCACCTTGATCAACCGTTCCCCCATTCATGAATAGTAATACCCCGACAAGGACGAGTCCTACGATAATTACTCCTGGTAATAAAAACTTCTTAAGCTTTGATGGTGTTGGTTTCATAATGAGGTGGTTAGTTGAGTAACGCCATAATTATACCCCTGTCTGACGAGCTTTTGCAAGAAAAAACCGTTGCTAGTGCAACGGTTTAAAGGTCTTTGAGCAAGTTACCCCTGAACGTGTTATTACTTGGACCATTTGAATACCTGCAGCGTTCTCAGAAATTTCTTGACCCAGCAGATTAAACACCTTTCTCTCCAAGGACTCTTCCCCATTAATCTCTGCAGAAACGATTGGTGACCAATGAGTTGCCCCGTCATAATCAACTTGTTCAAGCTGATAGTAATACAGAACATTTGGTAATGCTGCACAATCATCAAAAAAATAATTTTGTGGAACTGTTGTGGTCCCAGATCCAGCAACTTCACCCATCGTAGTAAAAACCTGCCCGTCAGTACCTCGACCGACAAGAAACTTCTCATTGTTTAATTCCAACGCTGTTCCCCAAGAAACACGAATACATTTCTGGTTCAAGGCATCAGCTTGTAAATCTACCAACATAACCGGAAGCAGGCTCGTACTTGAAGCAATAGCAAAATCAGAAAAATTTCGATAGGTGCCGCCTGGAATACTCGCTGCGTTTCCTGTCCAATCAGAATAGTCGCACAAATTACTTGAAAAATTTCCTACTACATTTTCAATACTATCCTGCCAAGCATTACTCCCTGTCGCAGTCTTGATCATGCGCCTCATGCCTTCACCGCACCTATCACTACCATGCGCATATACTACATACTCATAATCAGCAGGACCGTCACAATGCCAACCGTCGGGACTGAGGCAATTAAATGCAACCCATGAATTTGAGACGCAGCTGTTATTACTTGGAAAATACTTCTCGTAATTAATCGTTCCGGAAATATTTAAAACCAGTTGTACTGAAACTAATCGAGGGCCTGATGTACCTAATGATTTCATATCCAAAGTAAAGCCTCGATAAGCATCATTATTTTGATCGTACCCAATCGGAAAAGTATACGCTGTTAGTGCACCAACCTTCCTGATAAGCGCTGCGTAATTTCCTAAAGTAAAAAATCTTGAATTACTATCAGCACCCGTAATATTTCCACTAACACACCAAGTTGCCGAATCTTGGAGGTGGACCTTAGCCTCACCTAGCCATGTCAGCGAATTACAGTACACCTTCGCATGAGGAGTGACGGTAATACTAGATTGCGCTGTAAGGAACACAGATTGCTGAGCATTAGAAACATCTAAGCTAACTACTTCAAGTAAGCAGAGTGCCGCGAGGCGAACAGTGGTGAGATAAAAGTTTTTCATGGTTTAGTTTTTTTTGTGAAAGAATAGTTGTACTTGTTATATCAAAGAGAGATAAAATCCAGATAAATTTTTTCTCAAGAAATTCTAAAGTTTTTTTAACTATTTTTTGACAAATAAAAAAAGGGTTCGCGCAAGCACGAACCCCTCAGGTCATCGGAATAAAGAAAAAAACTGTCAATTATTAACCCGTCTTCCTAGTGACCAAAAACTAAAACTACTGCATGAAAATTGAATACGTCTTACCGGTAGGTATTCCATCCTTGGTCCGCACCTGAAATAGTAACATTTTCCCTGCATACATATCGCGAAGATTCTTATAGGTGTTGGAATACTCATTATTACGAGCAACTTCCTGACCTATGTAGTTATACACCCATACGATTTCATCTTGTTGGGGTGTCTTTGCAGAAATTTCATCAATACCAGTACCCAGTTCTGTGGAAATAAATACCGTCTCAATATCGTAGCCACCACCTGTAACATTAGTTAACTCAGCAGTTATTCTGTGTTGAGTATTCTGAGTTCTTTGGTCCCATGCATACGAAACATTAACATCACCGGAAAACTGCGGTGATGTGAACGGACTTCCTGCGATTTCCACATTGTTCTCATAAGCATGAATCTTCAATATTGCAACATTTCCTTCAGTAGAGCCCCGAACGGTTACAGCTAAAATATTTGCTGTGTTGTTGGCTATATCTTTAAGAATAGCAGAGATAACCGGACTTGGTTCAGGAGCTGGCATGCCTTGTTGTAAGGTATTACCCACTACGCGACCTGCGAGGTTATCATCGATCACCGTAATCTGAAGAGTATGCCCCCCGATACAATCGGTATAAACATATTCATTAATAGTACCGGTGCCAACTAAACCCGAAGCAATGTTTACTGTATCAACAATTCCTGTTTGCGCATCCCTCCGCACTAAGCGAGGATTTGAAACATTACCAGCAGATGCTCCATAAGAAATTATGGAAACCCGAAGCGTGGAAGCATCATCAGCAAATAAATCATTCATAGCCGGAGCTTGGTTCTGCTGTAACACCTGCATCGTAATACTGAACAGTGTTGAAGATAACAGGTTCGCTTTGTTTACCACCTCAACTTTGATTTGGTACAGCTGCCCCTGGGTTCTTCCACCTCTGTTGAATACCGTACCACCTGTGGAATCAATTCCTACCAACACACCGTCTTCATAATAGTTCAGCTGTTTAATGGCTGAACTATCCCACGTTCCATTTTGATTAGGAACGCTTGTAATGGTGTAGTCCGTATACGTTCTAGTATACGTAGCAGTTATGCTTGGCGGGTTTACGTTGGGTGTGTGCACCAGTAACGAAAGCGTATCTCCTACATGTAACGAATTAGTAAGCGTGTCCGAGAAAATATAATCGTGATTACTCGTAACACCAACGTTCATTATAAAGGTCATCAGGCCGGTTGCTGTAACAGTTAACGAGGTGTCATACACCTGTGAACCAGTACTTGCATCGGCAAGGTGAATCTTTAATTCAGGATTTCCGCTATTACCTAAGCTGGTAACATTCACCGTAACACTTACCGACTTCTGGGTTTTAACCGGAGTATTGTTGGTAAGTGATGGCTTAAGGACTGGAGTGGTCTGTGCTGTAATAGCAGCAGAAGTACCTGAAAGACCGGCCTTATTTATCACTTTAATAGTAACCGTTTCATTTGTATTCAACGGTTTATTTGTTTCGTGAAAAACAAGAGTGTCGCTCGTTGGTAATACAACCGAATCTAACGTTACTCCATTCTTCTGTAATCTAGCAATTGCAATATCTGAACTGTCTCCTGTTCCTTGTCTGTTCACGTATCCAATCACGGTGTAGTCAGTAAATCCGGAAGTTCCAGAACTTGCTACTACAGTAGGGTTATCTACGTTTAACGTTTTAAACGAGAATGAAACAATACTACCAAATCCATACTGGTTCGTGATAGTTGCAAATACGCGATACCAATGATTACTGAGCAAGTTATTTGTATCAACATTAATAATACCTGTTGATGTAACCGTCTGCTGAGAATAATAGATCACTGGACCAGTAGTATCTGTAATAGTAACCCCTAAAATAGACGCTCCTGCATTCCCTATACTGGTCACATTCAGCGGAATGTGTACCGAACTTGAAGTTCTTGTATAAGTAGCAGTCATTACTGCCCCTGTAGGTATTGGTGGAGCAAATCCATTCATAATAGGCGAAACATCTGTACTCAGCCCATCCAACGACCTCACATAAATGCGAGTCGCTGGAGAAGATACCCCCGGAATATTACTTAGGAAGAAAATCGTGTCTGTAAAATTCGAAGTAAATGCAACAGGAACCGTGTCAGTAGTAGCAGCGAACGTTGTGGCATCAAGCCCGAACATAATTGATGGACGACCAGTAGATGCCGCTGTAGATTTAAATCCCGATTTGGGAAGTAAAGAAAGCGGTGTTGCTGAAATAAAATCAACCGGCTGGGCCAATGGTTTCGTATGAACAATTTCGGTAATAGTAGAGTCGTACCCTGCGAACAGTGAGTCATAGCTGTATATAATTTTGAACTGATAATTACTATCCGAACCTAAATTATATACCCAATGTGCTACCGGCTGGTAAGAACCCTGGTGTGTAATTATTACTCCCGGAGTCCATACATTCGTGCCAATTTTGTTCGAAAAAGGTTTTGAGAACCAAACTCCACTGCCATTTTGCTGCTGTCCTGTTATAAGAACTGCGCTGGTTGTTACTGAATCCAAATTAACAGGAGCAAGTACTACAAGTAGTCCTTGCGCCATAGAAATCAATGCCGAAACGGCAAAGAGGGTTGAGAGAAAAAACTTTTTTTTCATACTGTTTGTTTTAGTTTTTTGGTTTACAAAGGATGAGTGAATTAAATTTAAATTTCCTCAGAACTATAGCATTGTAGAGGTATATTGTCAATAGTACCGTTCGACCTATCCCCCGTATAATAGACACCATGAAAACAACCCTTCAAAGCCCCTTTTTGAACCCCCTCCTCGCCGCTATTTCAATAGCAGCGGTGGTAGTAGTATTAATCCTTGGCAAAGACCTCTTGATACCCCTCACCCTTGGATTTTTGCTTGCTTTTTTAATCCTCCCAATAGTACGGCGCTTAGAACATCTTCATACCCCTCGAGTATTCGCAATTTCTCTCGTACTCTTACTTATGGTTATTGTTGTAATTGGGATTGGAACCCTCTTGTCATTTGCCGGATCAGAATTTGTTGCAAGTATTCCTCAATACAAGGAGAGTGTCGTAACCAACACACTTGCAGCACAAGAATTTATTGAACAAGTAACTCGCGTCCCTATCGAAGCCCAGAAAATATGGTTTTCAGAACATGTTAATGTGCTCGAACTTGCAAGTCAGAACCTTGGAAATATTGCGAGCAGTATCACCTCTGTTATTACCACATTAGGACTTACCTTTATTTATACATTCTTTATTTTGTATTATCGAAATAAAGTAATGACATTTTTTAGAAAACTCCTTGGTCAGGCAAACGAACTGGTCATCCTTGTCACTTTGAAAAAACTTGTACAAGTCGTTCCACGATATCTCTCTGGAGTATTTTGGGTGGTTATTATTTTAGCAGTCGTAAACTCTCTAGGATTTTGGGTGGTAGGAGTTCCTAACCCGATATTCTTTGGAGTACTCGCAGCTATCCTTAATGTTATCCCCTATGTCGGACCTGTCATTGGGTTCGGAGTCGTAGCATTATTTGCATTTGCAACTGTCGGACCGAGTGTAGCACTCGGTGCTATTGTCTTGTTTATTATTGTTCAATTTTTTGAAAACAACTTCCTCACTCCAAATATCGCAGGAGGAACGATCAATATTAACCCCCTTACCGCAATCGTTGGGATTATCATCGGAGCAAGTATTTGGGGTGTTGTGGGAATGATTATCGCACTTCCTATTCTCGGAATGGTCAAAGTGATTACTGATTCAATTCCTCAATTAGAACCTTGGGCCTACCTCATTGGTGACGAAGGTACCGAAAAACACACGCTCTCGTGGTCTAATATTAAAAGAGTTTTTACAAAGAAGTCTGAGCTGTTATAATATAATCCTATGGAACACCCAACATCGAAGAAATCATTTTTTGAAACCTATCAGACATTCTTTGCAATTATTATTTGTGGAGTCCTTATCAGTGGATCATTTATTATTGGAAAATTTATAACTCCCGTATCTGGATCAAGTGATATTCAAAAAGCAATTACCCAGGAATCTGTTCGCACAGACCTTATCAGTACTGCTAAAAAAATTGGGCTTGATAAGACAGCGTTTGCTGGATGCCTTGATACTGGAGCCGCTCAGCAGAAAATTGCTACTGCGGTAACCTTGGCTCAGAAATCAGGAGTACAAGGAACTCCCACATTCTTCATTATCAAAAGAACCTTCGGAGGAGACGGTAAGGTAGCCACTGAAAAACAATGGCCCATCCTAGGTGCACGAGATCTCGCAGATTTTGAAGCATCTATTAAGGATGGTGTGCCTCCTGCAGGACAACCAGAGATCAAAGGAGACAAGGTTGTACTTTCTGATACTGATCACTACATGGGTTCTAAAAATGCCGAAATAGTGGTGGTTGAATATTCTGATATTGATTGTCCATTCTGTAAAAGAGCTGAGGCAACCGTTGATCAACTCTTAAAAAACCATCCTGAATATGCGTTCGTATACCGCCACTCACCTATCGCAGAACTTCATCCTTTTGCTTCTTATAGAGCAGAAGCAACCGAATGTGCTAAGGACCTTGGGGGTGACGAAGCATTCTGGAAATTCTTGAAGACTATCGCGAAATAGCCGAAATAAAAAACACATGGGTATGTGTTTTTTATTTCGGCTATTTCTAACTAATCAGCAATCCTTTTCTCGGCAAAAGGATCTGTGTTGTTTACTGATTCTTGAGATTTAAGGTTTAATAAATGCGTTGCATCATTACTAAATTTTGCCCAACCGGCACGTGCACCTAGATATCCAGCAGCTTGTACCGCTTTCATTACTCGCTCGTCGTGACCATAGTATGGATACGCAATCGTTGTCACGGTAATTCCTAATTTATCCTCGAGTGTTTTTTTGCTTCCTTGTAACTCTTCAGTAAGTTTTGCATCATCTAATGTTACTAGTTTTGGATGAGTTTTTGTATGCGCTGCGATTTCAAATCCTTTACTGTTCAAGTCTTTTAATTCATCAAGTGACATGTACGCCTGAGCATTTATAGAATTTGTAATGATAAAAAATGTTCCAGTGAGTTTATATTTTTCAAGAATAGGAACGGCATATTCATACTGACTCTTCCAGCCATCATCAAACGTGAGCACCACGGCATGATCAGGAATTGGTTTTCCGCTTACCTGATTCTCTACCAAGTCCGCAAAAGTAATCGTCTGGTATCCCTTTGCTACCAAATTTTTCATCTGAGCATCAAACATATCTGCCGTAATTCTGTAATGTAGCTGCATGCTTCCTTCCTTTTTTTCTGGCTTTGGACCAAAGGAGTGATAGGTAAGAATTGGAATTTTTGAAATGTCAGCTGGCTTTGTATCAGCAACAGGTACTGCTGCTGTACTTTTTTCTTGTAGAAGAGGGTCGGCAAGGCCGTTGGATGAGGTTGGTTTTTTGATCAAGAAAAATAGTCCCACCAAAACTCCGACAATAACCACTGGGCCGATAATTTTTAAATATTTTATGGGCATACAAGGTATTAGTATACACGATGGGTGATAAAGTCCTAATAAAGTCCTCTTTTCTAGAAGATTGCAAACATGGTCGACTATCCTTATACTAGTCACATATGAAGGTTTTAATTATAGAGGACGATTTAGATACGCAAGAATTCCTCCAGAAGCGTCTCA
Organism: Candidatus Nomurabacteria bacterium; assembly: GCA_943357975.1. GTDB lineage: Bacteria > Patescibacteriota > Minisyncoccia > Phycocordibacterales > UBA1006 > CAIXMG01. The sequence goes on from CALRGS010000002.1 coordinate 19,361, forward strand.
AGGAGAAATGTTTTGCGGTCGATGTCGCAAGTTCTGGAGAATCCGGAATGCGCAAATTTCGAGATATTGCTTACGATATAATTCTCCTTGACTATACCCTACCCAATAAGAACGGGTTCGCGGTGATCCAAGAGATACGAACCCTCGAGGATGAGTCCAGGAAAAATACCCCCATCATAATGATCTCGGTAACCAACGAGCTTTTAAATAAGGTTGCCGCCCTAGAATATGGTGCCGACGATTATATTCCTAAACCATTCTTCTTTGCTGAGCTTCTCGCTCGAATGCAGGCAATCCTTCGAAGACCTAAGCTCCAAGAATCTAATGCTCTCAGTATTGGGGACCTCACACTTGATCGAAATCGTCAACAAGTAACCCGCAACGGAAGCCCCATGTTGCTCACTCGTAAAGAATTTGCGCTTCTCGAATATCTTATGAAAAACCAAGGGTCTATCGTATCACGAAGCGCAATTAGTGAACATGTATGGAATACCGACCTTAACCCCTTCTCAAACACTATTGAAACCCATATTTTGAACCTGAGGAAGAAAATCGAAATTCAAGAATCAGACAGATTTATTCAGAGTGTCCCAGGGCGTGGCTATATGATTGGAATTGTCAACTTATGATAAAAATTTCTTTATTATTTCTTGAGAAAAAGTTTATCTGGATTTTATCTCTTTCTGTAATACTTAGGCACGACTACAAGTCGTGTGGTCATAATATCAATCTATTACATTATGAATAAACTTGCACAACAAATCCTCATAAACAGAGCTGCTCGCAATCAAACTAGTTTGGAAAAGGTAGTACTCAACAAAAACACATTCACCACTTGGGAGCATTAGCACTAGTCAGCTTCCACAAAAATGAACCTCTCTCCCAAGAAAAAACTTATATATCATTTCTCTTTAATGTCTACCTTGCTCAGAAAGGGTATTCATTTTTGTTATAGAAAAATAATTGAGCCTAGATCAGCCACTGAAGACACTCGTCGTCATGAGTATATTTTAAACATTATTCTCTCTGGATTTATTGGACTCGTAGCACTTTTCAGCACATCTCTCATTATTACCCATATCCGACTAGGGGCAACGGCACAACAAGTTCCAATAGATATATTCCTGGGATTCCTTGGATTATTTATTATGCTTCTCGTGCTCTCTCGAAAGGGCTTTTTCACCTTTGCAACATACACCTTCCTATTGCTCTACTTCACCCTTGCAACATGGAACGTGTTTACATTTGGCGTAGAGCTCCCTATGGTGATGATTTCATACGTTATCATTATTATCATTTCGAGTATTCTTGTAAGCACTCGATTTAGCATTATCACAACAGGTATTATTACCTGTACTCTCATCGTCCTTGGATACTTTCAAATACACGGGATCACTCATCCTGATACTTCTTGGAGACTGCTCCCTATTTTACTCAGCGACCCTATTCAGCTTTCTATTTCTTTGCTCCTTATAACGATACTTACCTGGCTCTCAAACAAGGAGATTGAAAGCTCTCTTACACGGGCACGCAAATCAGAGTCCGAACTCACCAAGGAGCGAGACCATCTTGAAATTACAGTGGAAGAACGCACTCGAGAAATTAAATCACTCCAAGCAGAAAAGGTTGCCCAACTCTATCGCTCTGCAGAATTCGGCCGACTCTCATCGGGACTATTCCATGACCTTATGAACCCTCTCAATGCGCTTATTGGAAATATAGATCTTATGAAATCAAACTCTGATAATATTTCTGATGTTGATACCTATATAGAAAAATCAGTTACAGCAAGTCGTCGTATGGGGGAATTTCTCGGATCAATTCGAAAGCAAATTAGTCGTCATGATATTATCGAAAAATTTTCATGTGCCTTAGAAATCGCTGAGGTATGTGAAGTGCTTTCATATCGTGCCCGAGAAGCAGGAGCAGTCTTGGAAATAAAGCAGCTTGGTGATGTGTACCTCTTGGGAAATCCGCTTCGATTCCATCAAATCGCGATAAACCTTATTTCAAACGCCATTGATTCATACGTCGACACTACTAATGAACTTCGCCTCGTTGAAATCTCACTTATCCAAAAAGAAGCGGCTCTCCTGTTTTCGGTAACTGACTACGGATCTGGGATTTCTTCAGACCTCTTGGAGACTATTTTCGATCCATTTTTTACGACCAAGGATCCTCACCACGGAACAGGTCTCGGACTCTCTACTACTAAAACCATTGTTGAACGAGATTTCAATGGAACGATTCAAGTGACCAGCAGTCCAAATATTGGAAGTACTTTTATAGTAACCCTCCCTCTTATTTGATGCCTTATTATTAAATACCTTCCTCTATGAAAAATATTTCACCCCTTTTATCGTACCTGAAAACTACGCAGCTTTCGGATGGCTCGTTTGAGCATTCACCTTTTCAGACAAGCCTCATCCTTGTCTGCCTCGAACAAATTAAAGAGGTGAGTGCCGTTCAGGTCATTACTCGCAAAGCCGCCAGCTACCTCCTCTCTCAAGTAACTACCCAAGGATCATGGAATTACTGGGATCGCACCCACCCAAAGTCACAGCTCCTCCCTGACGATTTAGATGACACCTCTATGGCGCTTGCAGCACTTTCGATCCATGAACCTGAACTGATCACTGAGGACTTTCTCCTTTCGTTTGTAAACCTCCTCATCAGCACTGAAACTCGAGAAGGTGGTCCTTATTTTACCTGGATTGTTCCTCCCAACCTCAGGGAGGTATGGAATGACCTTGATTTGGTAGTAAATAGTAATATCCATTATTTATTAAGTCTCCATACGATACACCTCGAACCCTTGGAAAATTATTTGGAAGAACTTATTATTCAAAAAAATCTGTCTTCGAAATACTATTCCCCTCTCCACATCAGTTTCTTTTTATCAAAATGGAAAACAAATTCCAAGAAAAAAGACCTCATGAGACTCCTTGTACCAACCTATCCAAAAATTACCACGCTCCTTGATCGAGCATTATTTATAATCGCTTATTTAAACCTAGATGGAGATCCTCAGAAAGTTTCACATGACATTGCACGGCTCTCAAAAATAAAACCGGGGCACCTCGATGCTGATCCGTTCTATGTTGAAGAAATAGAAGAAGGTGTTCCTGTCTACGCAGGGTCATCATCACTCACGGCTGCGTACATTATTCAGGCCTTGGTACTTTATGAGCATAAAACCCAAGCGCTTACATCACCTACCCAGAACCAGCACCCTCGCCTTATTTCCCAAGTATCAAGCCTTGCTCTAAAATATTTTACCAACACCCCTCACCCCCTGCACCAAAACCTTCATGGGCTTCTTGAAAAAATGAGTACCCAGAAAAAAGCAGCTGAGGTTTTTTTACTACCCCTCCTCTGGTACGAATCACTTCATGCGAATAACCAAAAATCTTTTTCTCGAGACCAGGTCATGGATTTATGTGTTGCAAATATTCTAGGCTGGATTGGGTTTGGTATTTATGATTCCGTAATCGACGGCGAACCGAATCAGGAACTCATTCCCCTCGCAAATCTTTGTGTCCGTGAGGTTTCTGAAATTTTTCATAAGCAAACCCCTCCTGATAATTACCCAGATATCAGAAACATCCTCGACACTATCGATCATGCTCAGGTGTGGGAGCAGCACTATTGCCGCATAAAAAAAATTAACGGTGTATTAGCGTTACCCCAAATACTTCCTGATTATAAAAACTATACTCAGTTAGCTTATAAATCATTGGGACATGGCCTGGGTCCTATCATTCTTACTTTACCCAAAAAGAGGCTCGTGCAGCAGTTTTTCACACACTACCTCATTGCGCGACAATTGAATGATGATGCGCATGACTGGCTTGAAGATTTAGAGCAAGGAGCCTTGAACCCTGTTTCTGTACGAATCATTAAGCGACTCAAGGAACTTAATCCTGCGCAAGACCATATTAACCTCGTAACGGATCGAGAATTACTCCAATCCCTTTTCTGGTATGAAATTATTGATACAGTTGCTGATGAGATTCTTTTCCATACAAAACAGGCTCGCGTTGTTATCAAAAAACTTCGTATCTTCAAAGATACCACCATCACTGACCTTACCCTCCTCCCTCTCGAAGAATCTGCGCAGCAGGCACTCGCCGAACGTGACAGTGCGGTGAGATTTTTGGAGAAGTATCATTAAAATTAACCACTTCTTGACCGAATAATTTATTCCTATATACTACGGTTATCCCTCCTGCCGCTTCGGTGGCAGGACGCGAAACCGCAACTCTATGTTGCGGTTTCTGCATTCTCTAGTATTAAAAATACTATGCAAATTTACATATATATTGACGGATTTAATCTGTATTATGGCTCATTAAAAAACACTCCTTATCGATGGCTTGATCTATCACTGCTGGCTAAATTTCTATTTCCTAAACATGAGATTGCTAAAATAAAGTATTTCACTGCGCCTATCAAGGTACGCAAATACGACTCTGATCCAGACAAATCGAACCGACAACAAATGTATTTGCGAGCCCTTAAAACAATACCTCATCTTGAAATTCATGAAGGCTCTTTTTTGAGTAATAAAATAATGATGAGAAGGTCTGATGGTACCGGCTTTGTAAGAGTAATAAAAACTGAGGAAAAAGGAACTGATGTATCCCTTGCGTCACACTTGTTAAATGATGGACATAATAAAAAATATGAAATGGCAGTAGTTATTTCTAATGATTCCGACTTAGTGGAGCCTATAAAAATGGTTACCTTGGAACTTGTGTTACCTATTGTAGTGGTCAGTCCTTTTGAAAAAAATACTATCAAACTTAAGGAGGTGGCAACTGGTGTAAAACAAATACGAAAAGGTCTCCTACGGGCCGCTCAGTTTCCAGACGAACTAGAAGATGTTATTGGTAAATTCCAAAAGCCTCCGAGCTGGTGATGATTCATGAAATCTATTCAAATATGCCACCCTACCTATTACAAATATAATTTTCCCATTTCTTTGGGCGACTAGAGAGAATCGAACTCTCGATACCGGTACCACAAACCGGAGTTTTGCCACTAAACTATAGTCGCCATATAAGGCTCGCCTGTTATACCCCAAAAACCCTCTAAAATCAAGCCTCTTATTTCAATACGTTGATTTTAGCAGCAAGGATGAAATCATTTTCTGAAAGTCCCCCAATAGAATGGGTCCAGAGATCTAGAACAACCTTGTTGTAAGAAATAAGAATGTCAGGATGATGACCCTCTTTCTCTGCAAGCTTCCCTACACTGTTCACAAACTTAAGGGCTTGTATAAAATCTTTAAAAAGCCACGTTCGTGAAATTTGTTTACCCTTAATAAGTTCCCATTTGGGAACTTGCTTCATATATACGAGAGCTTCTTTTTTAGTAAAAGACTTTATTGATTTGTCTTCACAAGGAATACATTTTTTCTTGATAAGGTTCATGTGAGTTATTATAGCATAACAAAACCCGCCAATAAGGAGGGTTTTGCCACTTCCTGATTATTTCTTAGGCTTGAGAGACTTAGCAAGGCGAGACTTCTTTCGATCTCCTGTATTCTTCTTGATAATTCCTCGTTTTACCGCCTTATCAATTGCCTGATAAGCTTGAGCAAGACTTGCCGCAATAACCTTCTTCTCGGCACCTACAAGAGCTTTAGCACCTTTTACGGTTTCCTTAACCGCTTTTCGGCGCTTGTCATTCAATACTCGTTTTCGATCTGACACTCGGAGTGCCTTTTTTGCATTTTGTAGATTTGGCATATGTGGAATTATAGTAGCATAATTTAAGAGTTTTGCAAGTACCCTTTCTCTTGGGCTCTTGCCCCACTACCTCTTAGGATCAAAAATAGTCTCCTCAATCTCCTCATTATTTACATGGTGAGCAATCTTCCTACCACCCATAATTGAAGGGAGAATTCCTACTCCATTACATCCAAGGTTGTACATTAATCGAGGATCCAAGGGCTCACGACCCACGAGCCTCAATCCTGATGTCGTATACCCCATCAGCCCATGCCAGAAAAATTTTTCTTCAATACCCTTCGTATTAAAATTATCCTCAAGGAAACGTATGCTCTCATTATGGAATTCTTCTGCGACATCAAATTCTCGATAATATATTTCTCTGTTTTCCAGACGCATTTCGGGCCCACCCACAGTAACTAATTTTTTAAATCCTTCTGGATGTTCGAAGTCGCGTCGCGTCACATAGAAGTAGGGGTCGGACGTGAACGGATCACTGCTCCGTTTTTTTCCTTGTTCATAATAATAATTAGCCATCGGCTCTAAGTCGCGACTTGAAACAAACCCTGTCATGTACCCTACTGCACCATGGAGCGCGTGATGAAACTTTGTATCAAGCGCAAGGCCTTCCTGGGTATGGATATAGAAATTTTCAAAACCGTTCGTGCATAATACGATATTGCTACAAATAGCTTTCGCACCATTTGTAATCACTATAGGTTTTTCTGTACCCAACTCTATACCATGTACAAAACTTTCTTCAAAAATCTGACATCGGTCCTGATATTTCTCGAGACACCATACTGCAAGCTTTTCAGTGAAGAGCGCACTATTCATCACTCCCTTTTTTTGAGGAAGTGCTGCATGGTAACCGTTACCAGTAATGTCTAAAAATTCTGTAATAACCCTTTGGTCTACTTCTCTACAAATCTTCTTATACTTTTCTGGAATTTTTTCAAACCATTGTGATTCATATGAAACAAGGATTGGGAATGTAATTAATCCATGTTCATGTTTAATAAACTCAGTCTCTAGGTCTCCCACTAATTGCTCAAATTCTGCATATCCACCATATCCAATGAACTGCCTCCAGGACACATCGAGGTTCGTCTGCTCAAAAATTTCATCAAGGAGCTCCCATGCTGACTCAACTGCGCCCAGCCCTCGAACCGCCATTCCCATGCCATATTCACGAACAATATCAATCAAGGGTTTTTCAAATTCAGCAACAAGCTGTCCTGCATTATGCCCCGTTGCTCCATGCGCCAAACGCTTCGCCTCGATGAGTATTACTTTTTTATTAGTATGAGTAAGCAGAAAAAAGAGTGTCGTTACTCCTGCAATTCCTCCGCCGATAATAACCACATCTGCGTTATGATCGTTTTCTAATATTTTTATTTCACGCTCATGGTGCAACTGGGTGAGCCATGGAGAGTTGTTTGTTTTCATTGTATTTATTATAGCAAATAAAAAAGGACTTTCTTAGTCCTTCCATTGAATATGTTTCTGATCCCTCACGGCACAGGTATTTGCCACAAACTGAATACGTCCTGATGCCTTGGCATAATTCGTATAATGCATAATATTTTTATCAGCATAGTTCTGGTGATAGTCTTCGGCTTTGTAGAAAGTAGTTTCAGGCAGAACTTGTACGGCAATTTTAAATGGCGCAAACAATGCACTTTCATCAAGCTCGTTAATCAAACCAAGTGCATTATCCCGCTCTTCTTTATCCTTATAATAAATTGCAGTTTTATATGATTCTCCACGATCGTGAAACTGCCCAGCTGGATCTGTAGGATCAATATGGTCAAGGAAAAACTGGCAGAGTTTTTTAAAACTTACAACAGCTGGATCATAAGTAACCTGCACTGCTTCGCGATGGTCTTTGTGATTATAATAATCAGGGTTTGGAGTATCTCCACCAGAATATCCAGACGCCGCATCAATCACTCCAGGCACCGCACGCAAATCATGTTCAACACACCAAAAACACCCTCCTGCAAATACCACGGTTTTCATTTCTTGTGAGTTCATAGGACAAGTATACCATTATTTTTTAGGTGACATTCTTGCAAAAATAACTATACTAGTTCCATGAATCCAACCCTCGACGACCTCCTCGCACTAAAACCCAATATTTCAAAAGAAGAACAGGACTTAATTACCAACGCCTTCCACTATTCTCAAAAAGCCCACATGGGACAACTACGCAACAGTGGTGAACCGTATTTCACTCATGTATTTGCCACAGCAAAAATCCTTGCCGAAATGAATGCCGACCCTATTACTATTTCTGCAGGATTGCTCCATGACTTGGTAGAAGACACGGCAACAACCGCCGAAGAGCTCCAGAAACATTTTGGTAATGAAATTGTAACCCTTGTTGAAGGCGTTACTAAACTTGGGCATTTAAAATATCAAGGTGTGGAACGTCACGCAGAATCACTGCGCAAATTTTTCATTGCAAGTGCCAACGATATTCGCGTTGTAACTATTAAACTTGCTGACCGCCTCCATAACATTTCTACCCTCGAACATGTACCTCCAGAAAAACGAAAACGTATCGCCCTTGAAACCCTAGAAATTTATGCACGCCTTGCAGATCGTTTGGGAATGGGAAAAATGAAAGCACAACTCGAAGACTATGCGTTCCCTTTTGCTTACCCAGAGGAGTATGTGGTAACAAAAAAAATACTTGATGCCTTTACTACCGAAGGAGAGCAACACCTCACCCAAGTCGCAGAAAACTTAAGAGAAGAGCTCCGCATCCTTGATGCAAATATCACCAGTTTAAATTACCGCATGAAACACTTGTACAGTTTATGGAACAAGCTCAAGGTATTTAACTACGACCAAACAAAAATATTTGATATTTATGCGCTCCGTATCCTTGTTCCAACTGTAGGTGATTGTTATCAGGCTCTTGGAATTATTCATGGATTGTATAAACCTCTTCCAGGAAAATTTAAGGACTACATCGCCGTACCAAAACCAAACGGATACCAATCTCTCCACACGGCCGTATTTGATGGCCAAGGGAGTATTATTGAAATTCAAATTCGCACCGAAGCTATGCACGAGGATGCTGAATATGGAATCTATTCCCATGTGGGATACAAGGAAGCCGGCCGCACCGCTAGTGGCATGAACAATCCAAATCCTAACAAAAAAGTTTCATGGACTCAGGAACTCCTTGAGGCCCAGCGTCACATGGAAAAACCTGAAGATTTTCTCACTCATTTGAAACTCGACTTTTTCCAAGCGCGAGTATTCGTGTACACTCCAAAAGGAGACGTGATCGAACTCGCAAAGGGTTCGACGGTTATTGATTTTGCCTATGCAATTCACTCTGATATTGGAAATCATATGTTTGGCGCACGCGTCAATGGAAAAATGATTGCGATTGATACTGTGGTGCATCAAGGCGATGTGGTTGAAATTATTACGACCGAAAAAAGTAAGCCTACGCGAAAATGGCTTGATATGTGCAAGACAACATTGGCAAAACAACAAATCCGCCGCTACCTCCGCGAACATGGAAACGTGCTTGATAAGATGTTGCTGTAATAAGTTTTGTAACCCCTAAAAACTCAATAGATGATTATCATAGCCCAACAAACAAAAACTCCCCCGAAATCAATTGGGGAGTTTTTTATTAAGTGAACTTTTTAACTAAACCACCTCATCAGAAACTACTTCTCCGTCTGGAGCCGGATCACTGTCTGGCTGTTGGTCAGAACCTGGCACCGGTTCTGGATCAGGTTCTGAATCTCCTGGTACTGGAGGCTGTGGGTCTGGAATCGGATCTGGTGCTGGAACTTGTGGCGTAGTGTCGGCGCGACCATCAATCAAGTTCTGGAAGTCTGTTTTGGTAATACAGACTTCGTCGATACAAATTTGATTTTTAGCATGCAGTGTTCCTGCAAACAGATCTCCAATCCCATTGGTTACATCCCCCAACCATGCAATCAAATTCTGCACAAATGTTTGATTTTGCATTGTTGCAAAATGTTCAATGTTTATAATTTTCATATCAAGTTCTTGTACTGCATTTACCAATACGGGTGTAATGGTTGAGTACGACATACTGTAACCCTTCTCATCACTACCACCTACTGACTCTGGGATATATTGTAGAACTTCTTGTGCAAGGAATCCGATAGTGTGTTCGTTGTTGCGAATGTAATCAAATGATACTGGACGGAGCTGGTTGATAGTATCAAGTCCATATGACAAGTCTGT
>CALRGS010000003.1 GCA_943357975.1 Candidatus Nomurabacteria bacterium
ATCATGCCAAATGTTCATTTTCATAGAAACAAAATATAGCACTTACGTGGCTTATGAGGGAACTTGACATATATAAATACTTATGCTAATATACAAAAAAACAAACCATGAAAAAAACCATTCTTTCCCTTATTGCAATTCTCGGATTATTTACGCTTACATCAGCACAGCTCCAATGGACGGAGTCGGACAGTGTTGACTATCAAAAGCAGATTTCGCTTATGCAGCATGCTGCTACAGAAAAACAATCACTGGAATATTTTTACGCAGCTTCAGTGATTATGCAGAGAGCGACATCTTCTTCTTTAGCAGAATTTACAAATGCAGGCGTGCTCTTACTGTTTTTTGATGATATTGACTCTATTTCAAAAGCTAAATACCGGATTGGTATTAACCAGGTTTCAGACCTTGACCCAGGAACATATCCCCACAAAGTTTGGGTAGATGGGATTAGGCGTAACATGGAATGGGTAATTGAGCAGCTTGCAATAAAGGCATTAGACCAAGATCAATCCCTTTGGTATGAGTTGGATAACCGCGATATTGGAACCTATTCACCATTTGTAAGCCATTTGGCACGCAACCAAGTTGATTTTTTTTCAAAAAACTAACGATTGTACGGAGAAAACAAAAAAACGCTTCACATTTCTGCGAAGCGTTTTTTCATTTGAAAAATTATTCTTCAGATTTTACTTCTTCGGTAACTTCTGTAACCTCTTCAACAGTATCAGCTAATTCTGCAACAGGTGCAGCTGCTGGTGCTGCTTCTGCAGTATCACCTTTCACAAAGTCAGATAGTTTTGTAAATCCATCATCCTCTACAGGGGCGCCTTCCGCGGTTACTCCTTCACCCTTGATACCTTTAATATCAATTTTCCATCCCGTAAGCTTTGCAGCAAGGCGTACATTTTGCCCACCTTTACCGATAGCAAGAGATAATTGATCATCAGCAACAACTACGTTGGCTTGATGAGTTTCCTCGTTCACGGTGATGTCGAGTACTCGTGCTGGTGCGAGAGAGTTTGCAACGTACTCACTTGGAGTTGCTGACCAAGGAATAATATCAATCTGTTCACCATGGAGCTCTTCGGTGATAGATCGTACACGAACTCCTCGTTGTCCGATACAAGCTCCTTGTGCATCAACGCCTGGATCTGTTGACCACACGGCGATTTTTGAACGAGCCCCTGCCTCACGAACAATTGATTTAAGCTCAACCGTTCCTGCTGCAACCTCTGGAGATTCTACTGCGAACAATGCTTCGATAAATCGAGGATGAGTTCGCGAAAGGCGGAGGTTGATTCCTTTTGGTCCTTCCTCAACCTCATAGAGGTATGCCTTGATACGGTCTCCTGTTTTAAATGTTTCACCAGGAATTTGTTCATTGCGTGGAATGACACCTGTTGCTCGGTTGAAATCAACAAATACCATACCTCGATCAACTTTTTGAACAGATCCAATGATGATCTCTCCTTGCTTATCAGTATATTCATTCATTACGATTCCTCGTTCGGCTTCACGAATCTTAGCTACAATTACTTGTTTAGCAGTTTGCGCCGCTACTCGTCCAAAGTCGTCCTCTGGAGTATCAAGTGGGAAAATAATCTCATCATTCAATTGTGCGTTACTTTTGAAAAGCTTGGCAGCATCAAGCATCATGTGCTTTTCTTCGTCATAGCGAGGCATAACTTCCTCGTCGGTTTTTTCGGATTCACGGAAACTTGGGTTTGCACGGAGCGCTTCTTGTTCATCTGGAGTAAGCGCAGGACGAATCGTTGTTTCGTCTACCACGGTTTTTACCTGACTAAATGAAACACTTCCTGTGTCCTGATCAAGCTTTGAACGGATCACCTGACCCTTCTTGCCATAATCTTTTTTATAAGCAGCTGCAAGTGATTGTTCAATGGCATCCCAAAGTACGGTTCCCGGAATCTTCTTCTCTTCCTCGATCTGATCGATCGTAGCCTTCAAAATCTTTAAGTCAAATAGCATATTTATGTTGGTATTCTTATTATTAATTATACACAGGATACTTTACATGCTTGTACTTGATTTTGCAAGCATGGTATAATTTTTGCATGCAACCTGAAAAAATTATTCAAAATCCTCTCGATACGCAAACGGCTCATCCAAATTATAAACGCGTTGTTGTACTGGTTGCTATTATTTTCGTAATGATTGTCGCAACTGCTTTTGTCTACCAGTATTTTGCAAATAAGAAGGCAGCACGGTTAGTCCAGGAACAATTGCGGAACGCTCTTCAGGTAGAGCGGATTGACCAAGCAAAAGAGTACTTTGAGAAACTTACTCCTCGTAGTCAGGAAACTGCAGACAAGGATCGTAATGCATCCAAAGACTTCTTCAAGAGTATAAAACCATCAGATACTCCTTCAGTTGATCAAGAGACCAAGGATTTCTTCCAAAACAATAACAATATATGAACATTCATCCTTTGAATAAAATAAAATTAGTAGGGGTCATTGCTTCTTTCGCGGTACTTGTTTTTGTCCTAGGAACAAGGGATGCGCAATACGTTTCTGCTGGTCCTAATCATAATTTACACGGGTATGTTTTTTCTGATGCCCCGACAAATAGTGATCAATGCCTCGGTACAGGAACTCCTCTGAATCCACAGGAGTGTGCAGGGTTAAATAATGCTACTCCGGGGACAACTGCGGGCTTGTTTGGGCGAGGCCTTGGCTATATTTCTATGAATCGCGACGATGTCGGTGGTGGGTCACCAGATTATGGTGTAAACCTGAGCCAGAACGGTATTCTCGAGGGATATGGATGGAGCGAATTTGGGTATCCGGTGTGGTTTAACCCAAGTGGTGCGTATCCAAATGGTTCTGGAACAATACCAGGACCTGCCCGCATACCTGCAAGCTGTGTGACAGGTACAACTCCTTGTGCTGTCACAGGCTGGATACGATTTATGAATATCAACCCAGCTGAGTCTGGTGGATGGGATGGGTGGGTGAGTATGAGTGGGAATATTCAGAATCAATTTGGAAATTTTGGAACCTACGGGGTTACGTACGATCCGGTTGCTAAAAAATTCTCTGGGGATGCTTGGGGTGATAGCGTTACAGGATGGTTGAATTTTAATAAGGTTACGGCTGATACTCATACGAACCAAATACCTGTATGTACCGATCCACTTGCTAACAATGATGTGCCAACCCCACTAGGCGTTGGTCAAGTAGATGATCCTTCTGTGTGTCAGTATGCAATAGACTTCTGCCTCACTCATCCAGATCTCTGTGAACCACTTGATCCGCTGTGTAAGCTGCATCCAGAATTGTGTATCTATGTAAATCATATCTGTACTAATTCAGCTGCATCAAACTACACACCTCCTCCTTATACAAGTACACAGGTTCCTGACAATGCGGTGTGCTTGTTCGCAGGGTGTACGAATCCAGGTGCAATAAATTATGACCCGACTGCAACGATTGATGACGGAACATGTAGCTTTACTCCTTGTACTGATCCACTACTCTGTCCAAAGACCCCGATTAAGCCAATTTACAAAGAAAACTAATCATCAATAATTACTAAATATATGAAACAAAAATTACTAAAATTCATACAGCCGGCAATGGTAGTTATTGCGGTCACCATGGTTGTATCTACCGCATCAGCATGGACTGGGCCTACTGGAGTTTTTCCAGCAGGAAATGTTCCTGCACCTATTAACACAGGATCTATTGCTCAGACTAAGGCATCAAGCTTTTCTGTAGTTGGTGGTAACTTGTCAGCAAGTGGCAACGTAAATGGAACAAACGGATTCTTTTCTGCATTGGTAAACTCAGCAAAGGGACGGTTTGGATGTTTCCTATTCTGCTCAGACATCACCTCTACTGATATTCTAAAGGCTGGAACGTATGCGAACGCGGACTTCTCGAGAGGGCTCGTTGTTGCATCGGACGGTCTGGTATCTACAAACAAGTCACCCCTCTGGATCAATATTTCGGGAAATACAGGATCCGCAGGACGTAATGCCTTGGCAATATTTCCAAGTAGCGACAATCTTACAAATGGATCAGGAGCTGTGATTCAAACCTCTGCTGATAAGTTTGCATTCTGGAATATTCAAGGAACCGATCGAGTAGCTCTTTCTGCAAAAAAAATCCAACTTACAGAAGGTGCCGCAGTAAATAGCATTCTTGCTGCTAATGATGCAGATGGAAATGCTGTTTGGAAGTCTCTGGACTCAACAAGCACTGACGGCCTGATTACTTACAGAAGAGAAGACTCTTCTGGTTCAGCAATGGCCGTTTGTAATAGTGACTCCATTGCAATTAGTGGTGGAGGAGATTGTGAATATGGAATTAAACAATCCCAACCAATTATCGATGTTTCAGGAAATGTTCATGGTGGAGGTGGGACGTTGTCATCAATACCAGCAATAGGATGGAAGGTGGCGTGCTTAACAAAAACAACGGGATTTGCAGGGACTGTTGGGTTGGGAGGAAATACAGGTGCTGCACATGCTGAAGTTGTATGTATGAAGAAGACGCCGCTTGCTATAGGCCTAGAAAATAATAGTACCCCAACAACATACAACTGGATTGATATGAGTGAGGAAATCAGTTCAACATCAAACGGTACTTGTCTCTCATGGGCACGTAACAGAACAGGAATTCAGAGTCTTTCAGCGAGTAACCTCCGTGCTAAGATTCAGAATGTAAGTTCTGGGACTAGTACTTATTCAGCCGTAGCAAATTGCGTATTCGTTCCAAATACTGCAACACCTACAAATCCTGGTAACATTGCCGATGTGTACTCTACAGGGCCACATAATGGATATAAACCAGCCAGTGAAGTATCGATTACAGACAATGGAACGTCTTATACCTATATTACACAGTATTGTACTGCCCCAGCTGGTCAGAGTTGTCAGTAACCCCCTAGAGGGGGTTTTTGGTATCTGGGGATAACCACTTGCTTTTTATAGAATGATGTGATATAATCAAAAATGAACTAAACTTATTTTATTTTGGTACACTTAAAACTGAAAAGATGAAAAAAATTAAACTCCCTTTAATAATGATTGTTTTGTTGCACATGATAGTTATAATTCCAGCAAAAGCACAGCCGCAATTTGCTGAAATTATCTCAATTGGTTCAAATAGTGCAAATGCAGAATTTACCATGCAAAATGGGACCATTCTGCCATTTTATTTGAATTATTCTGTTGAAGATGCTGTAACATCGCAGGTATTAATTGATACGGCCATTGAATCTTTAGTGTTAGCATTTAGTGTGAACATTACGGGTTTGTTGCCAGCCAGAAATTATAATTTCTTCGTACAATTCACAGATTCACTTATGACAGGACCCAAATATAATTTACCATTTATAACCAACTCATTAATATCTGGTATTAAAACCCTATCAACCAAACCATGCATCATTGATAACCCCAAAAACGGGTTCCTCAAAATTCATGCACCGGTTGAGATGATTGGTTCCCCTGTTCAAGTAGTTAACTTGTTAGGTCAGTCAAAAATTACTACACTGCTCGAGCAGGAAAAAACGGTCGATCTCACCTCATTACCAACAGGTTACTATATAGTAGCGGTCGGGAGTGGTGCAGGTCAGCTTACAAAACGAATTTTGGTGCAGTAGATACTTCACCAGTACAATCTAAATTGGACTACAGGGATGTTTGGTTCGATTGGGGTTAGTCATATGTTGCCATGGGAATCAACATAGTGACGGAGCCGGCTCTTACAAGGGCCGGTTTTTTTATTACCCAAACTACATGTGCTACACTATACCCATGAAGAAACTTATTATTGCCAACTGGAAAATGAATCCATTGAAAGGATCGGAAGCTCGAAAAATGTTTGCTGCCATTAATACGGTTGCATCAAAATTGAAAAATGTAGAGACCGTAGTGTGTCCGCCATTGGTATATCTGGAATCTCTTGGAGAAAAAGTGACCACGCGTTCGTGTGTGTTGGGAGCCCAAGATGCCTTTTGGGAGCATGCAGGTCCCTATACCGGACAAGTATCGCCAGATATGATTTTCAATACCAAGGCACGGTACGTAATTGTAGGCCACTCCGAAGTACGCAAACTCGGCGAGACGGATGAGTTAGTAAATAAAAAAATACAAAGTATTTTACAATTCCCCCTGATTCCTATTATTTGTGTTGGTGAAACAGTCCGTGATGCCGATGGTGAGCATATTAAATTTGTGAAGCATCAGATCAAACAGGCATTAGGCGGCCTTACTCAGGAACAAGTAATGCGTGTGGTTATTGCGTATGAACCGGTATGGTCTATCGGAGTAAAAGCAAAACGAGTATGTACTCCGGCTGAGTGTCGTGAAGTAGTACAAAATATTCGTCATGTGCTCGCAGATATTCTAGGAGATACCGATAGTGCTCGCACCGTCCCGATTATTTATGGAGGATCGGTTGACGGAGGAGGCATAGAAGGATTCCTGGCAGATGGATTAGTTCAAGGGGCATTAGTGGGGCACGCAAGCCTTGATCCAAAAGAATTTACAAAAATATTAAAAATTGCCGAGAAGATATAATGCTATGAAATTTTTATCACAAGTACAACCAGAGGAATTGAAAGGTAAGAAGGTTCTTTTGCGCCTTGATTTGAATGAGTCATCCCTTGAAAAACCTGATCGAATTATTAAATCAATGCCGACAATCAATTTCTTGAAAGAGGCGGGTGCTCAGGTTATTATTATTTCTCATATTGGACGCGATCCTCACGAGACACTGGTTCAGATCGCTGAGTATATGGATATTTCCATGACCAAGGAGTTTGATGCTGAGCTTTTGGAAGCAAATCAAGTTATTATGCTTGAAAACTTGAGGCAGAATCCTGGCGAGGAATCGAATGACGAAGCTTTTGCGCAGAAGCTCGCATCATATGCGGATATTTATGTAAACGATGCATTTGCCGTATCTCACCGTGCGCACGCATCACTCGTTGGTGTTCCCAAGCTGTTACCAAGTTATGCAGGGTTACAAATGGAGCAGG
Organism: Candidatus Nomurabacteria bacterium; assembly: GCA_943357975.1. Lineage (GTDB taxonomy): Bacteria > Patescibacteriota > Minisyncoccia > Phycocordibacterales > UBA1006 > CAIXMG01. Next base: position 7,015 of record CALRGS010000003.1, read on the forward strand.
AAATGAATCACCTGTCACAAGCTTTTCATCCTACGAGTCCAAGTATTTTAGTATTAGGTGGCGCAAAGTTTGAAACCAAACTTCCTGTGATTCAAAAGTTTTTGCCGATAGTCGATCATATTCTGATCGGTGGGGCGCTGGTGAATAATTTCTACAAGGAAATGGGGTATGAAACTGGGGCATCGCTCATTGACCAGACAGCGAACATTACACACCTTATAGGAAATCCAAAAATCCTAATCCCAGAAATAGTGATTGTTGAAAATGAAAAAGGCCAAGAAGAAAAACTAGCGAGTGCTGTGGCGCTCGGGGACAAGATTGTGGATGTAGGGGTGAGTGCGCTGGAGAAGTATTCGGACGAATTTCGCGCAGCGAAATTCGTCCTCTGGAACGGCCCTCTGGGCAATTATGAAAATGGTTTTACCGCAGGAAGTAAAAAGATTGTAGATCTGATTGTGACCAGTGGTGCCGTATCGATTGTTGGTGGAGGGGATTCAGTTACCCTTATTGAGGGACTAGGTCTCGCGGACAAGTTTACATTTCTTTCTACGGGGGGCGGTGCCATGCTTGAGTATTTGGCGAATGGAACATTGCCAGGGATTGAAGCGTTGGGGTAACATGAAATGAAAAAAGAGCCAAACTGTTGCACAGTTTGGCTCTTTTAATGAATTACACATGATTTTTTATGGGAGCATTTTTCTTGAGAAACTGATATACCTGGTCAGTTCTTTTTTTGAAAAACATGGAATTGAATTCCTCATTGGGGAACATTCCTTGTGTCAATTCTGGGTTTTGTTGAAACCATAATTCTTTTGCAAAAAGAAGGTATCCCAGATTACGGATAATCTTGTTCTGGGCACCTGGGTGTTGCGCATCACCTGAGTTTCCATATAAATTTCGAAGCAGGAAGGCCTTCTCCAAATAGTGTTCTTTAGGCTCGAAAACAATAGATGTAATTGCTTCTGCGGCAGCCTCAGGTGCACAAGTAGGTTCGTTGAAGGCTTTTTCTATATCGGAAATACGGATGCTTTCCGATAAGCGTTTTTTGAGAGCGATGTGCATAAACGATAAGTCAAATAGTTCAGAGGTTGGCGTTGGGATACTGGAAGGGTTCATGGTACAAGGGGTTTAGGTTTTTGAAATTTAATAATATTGTACTCATTTATCTATAAATGTCAAGGGTATTTGCATTTCCACCTATCGAAACGGGAGGGGTGGTATGTGTTACAATGCTTCACATGACTGGACCAGAACTCCTCGAGAGATTGCTCATGAAACGCGGAATCGTAAGCGAAATAGATCGCGAGAATTTTCTGCATCCAAAATATGATGCGATGTATGATCCCTACCTGATGCATGATATGCAAAAAGCAGTAGACCGGATTTTCCTTGCAATAGAAAACAAGGAAAAGATTTGTATTTATTCAGACTATGATGCGGATGGAATTCCAGGCGGTGTAATCCTCCATGATTTTTTCAAGAAAATTAATTATGAAAATTTTTGTAATTATATTCCACACCGGCACAGTGAAGGGTATGGAGTCCATAAAGAAGCACTCGAGGGTTTTGCAAAAGACGGTGTGAAGTTGGTTATTACTGTGGATGTTGGGATTACAGCCGTAGAGGAAGTTGCCCATGGGAATAGTTTAGGACTCGAGATTATTATTACGGATCATCATGAACCCTTGGAAGTGTTACCAGATGCTTTTGCAATCGTGAACCCAAAACTTGGGAGTTATCCTGATCGCATGTTGTGTGGTGCAGGAACTGCATTTAAATTAGTTCAAGCACTGGTAGCCGCAGCAAGAAGAAGTCCTTCTGTCGATGCCGAAGCCTGTTTGAGCGAAGCGAGTTCTGCAGGCAAGACAAAGGAGCTTCTTCTTGCTGCGGCGGAAGGTTGGGAAAAATGGCTCCTTGATATGGCAGGCCTCGCAACACTTTCAGATATGGTGCCGTTGAAAAACGAAAACAGAATCATTGCGTATTACGGAATGAAGGTATTACAAAAAACTCAACGTCCAGGATTGCAATCATTATTTCAAAAATCAGGAATCAATGTAAATTATTTAACAGAAACTGACATTGTTTTTTCTATTACTCCGAAATTAAATGCTGCATCACGCATGGCACATCCTGATGACGCATTCAAATTACTCGCAACAAAGAATACAGGGGAAGGACTTGTCGCAGCAGAACACCTTTCAAAATTAAATGACGAGCGTAAGAAAATTGTTGCAACGATTATGCGCGATGTCCATAAAAAAGTAACAGCTCGTAAACTAGATCATGGGCTGCCGAATATTTTGGTAATGGGTGATCCTGCATGGCCAGCGGGAATCCTTGGACTGGTTGCTTCAAAAATTATTGAAGAATATTCCGTGACGACATTTATTTGGGGATCAGAAGGCGAGAATATTAAAGGTTCGTGTCGTGGGGTTGGCGATGTGTCGGTAGTAAAACTTATGCAAAGTGTTTCACACCTCCTTACGCAATTTGGCGGTCACGAGGATGCGGGAGGTTTCACAGCGACGCGCGAGACGATTCACTTCCTTGAGGATGCGTTTAATAAAACGTATCAAGAAACTAAACATGAGGTTTCAAAACAAGTTACAGAAATTCTCTATGACATGGAACTGGAGCTCTCTGATGTGACCATGGAAAATTATCGAGCATTACGACAAATGGCGCCGTTTGGTATGGCGAACCCGAAACCTATTTTTGCTTTTAAAAATGTTGTAGTTGAATCAGTGAATCAGTTTGGTAAAACCAAAGAGCATCTAGAGGTCGTTCTCGGTCCGCGAGTACGCGCTATTTCATGGTATGCAAAACCAACGAGTTTCACGCATGAAATCGAAGCTGGAAAAACCATCACACTCCTTGCAGAATTTGATCATTCAGTATTTCGCGGAAAAGAAGAACTTCGGCTCATGATAGTAGATGTGCTAGAATAGTTTCCATGAAACAGTATTCAGCAAAAGACTTTGAAAAATCACTCGTAATCTTTACCGACGGGTCCTCTCTCGGTAACCCAGGTCCTGGTGGCTATGGATGTGTCATAGTTTTTCAGCAGCTCGATGAAGTGATTGAATTAGGTGGTAATAAAACAAAAACAACAAATAATGAAATGGAATTGTCGGCGGTTATTGCAGGATTGTCGCACAGCGTTTTCAATACTGCTGATGTAGAAATTTTTACTGACTCGTCGTATGTCATTAATGGTATTACTAAATGGGTGTATGGTTGGGAGAAAAATGGTTGGCAGACATTAGCGAAGCAGGAAGTTGCAAATAAATCACTATGGCAGAATTTGATCAGCCTTGTTCGGGAACGAGAAGTGCATTCAAAAGCTCTTGCAAAAATCAACTGGAACTATATCCCAGGCCATGTGGGTGTTATTGGCAATGAGCGGTGTGATGAAATTGCTACAAGTTTCGCGGCTGGCAAACCAGTTTCACTCGTGCGTGGAAAATTATCTACCTATGGACGTGATGTATTGAATTTCACTATTGATGAAACATTACAACAGGAAAAATCTGAGAAGCGTGCAAAATCAAATGCAAAAGCCCATTCCTACCTGTCTCTGGTAGACAGTGTCGCCATGCGCCATACGACCTGGGCAGAATGTGAAGCCCGGGTCAAAGGCAAGAAAGCAAAATTCAAGAAATCAATTTCCGCAGAAGACGAGAAAAATATTTTGCAAGAGTGGGGTGTAAAGGACTTTATCTAGAATTTATCTCCATTTGTTAGAATTTCCCCATGCTAAAAATAGTGCTGGGGTTTTTTATAGGTGTAATTTTCCTCGTACGTATAGTGCTCTACGAGCATATTCATACTTCACAAATTCCTGAGGATTGGTTTGATCATAAGGTAACCATAATTGGAGTTATTACCGAAGATCCAAATCGTGGACTTGAAACAACAACCTCTCCCCTAACCCCTTTCCTGCAAGGAGAGGGGAATCGAACGACTTCATCTAAAGTTCTCATTAAGATGCAAAATGGAAACAAGGTTTCCTATGGCGACAAGGTCTCGGTCACGGGGACTATTAAACACCCAGAAAATTTTATGACCGATACTGGCCGTGAGTTCGATTATGTAAACTATTTAAAAGCCCATGACATCTATGGATTGATGACGGTTTCGCATATTGAAATAATTTCGCGTCATAATAAAAGTATTTTTGTAGAAAAATTATTTAGTATCAAAAAATATTTTGTAGGTACTATCAAGAACTTGTTTCCTAAAAATGAAGCAGGATTATTTGCGGGAATTATTATTGGAGAAAAGTCTTTGCTCCCCAAGGAGGTGCTTACGGATTTTCAAATTGCAGGACTGACTCATATAATTGTATTATCGGGATATAATATTACAATAATCGCACTCTCTATGAGTACATTGCTTGCCTATGCAGGATTGGGATATCGTGGACGACGCGTAGGTGCGATGATAATCATTCCAATATTCCTCATTATGACAGGGCTCGGCGCATCGTCGGTTCGTGCGGGAATCATGTCGTTAATGATATTCTTTCTCCAAATTACTACGCGACCGGCACATAGTCTGAGGATTATTCTGTACACAGCTGGGATAATGATTTTTATAAACCCAAGGATTTTTTTGCATGATCCAGGGTTTCATATGTCGTTTCTTGCGTTCATTGGACTGATCTATGTAACGCCAGTAATGAATTTTTATTTTAACAAGAATGAAAGTGGTAGCTTCCTTAAGAAATTAATTATAGAAACAACGTCAGTTCAAATTTTTGTACTGCCGTATATTTTATGGATGAGTGGTCGTGTTTCATTACTCCTGATCGTTTCAAATATTCTTACGGTTCCGATGGTGCCCATTATTATGGGGACAGGGTTTGTGGTGACTATCATAGGAATGATTGTTTATCCACTCGGTGCGATGCTTGCAGCTCCTATTAAATTTGGACTTACCTATATCATCTGGATTGCGCATGGGGTTGCGTCCATAGAAACAGCAACATTCATCATTCCTCGGTTTGGGGTGTGGGTGATGATAGGGGTGTATGTTTTAATTGTTGGATACTTGGTTCGGTGCCATGTTTATGGTACTGTTTGAAAAAACGCATCATGAAAAGAAAAAAAATAATCACACTGAAACGAGCAGGCTATATTCCTGTGGACAAGCTTCGCACGTATGCAGAAATGCTCATTGAAAAGTTTCCAAGCCACTTTGCGAATTTTGAAGAAATGGATAAATACAGAATCTTTTTTCCAAGAATAAAATCGGAGCATAGAGAAAGAATTCTACTATTTCGCGGTAATCTTATGTATGCAATAACGTCAGTATTAGGCAATTATGCTGTAATTCAAGATTTAGCCATGATCTTTAGAATGCAGGATCGTTCAAGTATTATTTATTCAATAAAAAAGGCTAAAACAAGTAATAAGAATCTCACCGATCTTTTGAAAAAAGAAATGGTAAAAATACATGAATCATTTGGAGGGGGTATTATTACTCCCTACGAAGACACTCATGTACTTGTTTCCGATATTATTAACAACGAACAGTGGAAATGCCTTGTTCCAAAAGAGTATCTCGAGTTTGCAACAAAACTTTTTGATGCCATTGAGCAAGATATGGGAATTAAAAGAGATGTTCTTTGTGCTATAAAAAAAGGCAATAATAATTTTGCATTGGCTAGTGATGTTTTCATATTTGTTTTTTGTCGTAAATATCCTGATATAACCGAGAAGTTTCTCGCTTATATTTTAGAACGAAAATCCCACTCATCAATTAGCCACTCGTTCTCTCGACAATTTAATTATGGCAATCCAGCTGTTCAAAAGAATGATAAGACCATGAGATTCCACGATTTTGTTGGAATAATTAAAAAGAAGGTGCTCTAGCCATGAAATTCCCCAATAGCAAGGGGAATTTTTGTTTCTGCAAGAAATGGTATACTTGATACGTCATCTCTAACGTAACCAGCTTTAATTAAAATTATTATGTTTCAAAAAATCTATCAAAAATTACAAACCCGAGAAGGAATCACTCTTATCGCATCACTAGCCCTTATCGTTGCCACCCTGGGGATGATATTCGGAGGCTTCGGAAATCATCCTAAAACAGGAGGTTATCCTGACGGTATCCAACAGCCAGTTATTACCGTTACTGGGAATGGCCAGGTCTTTGCTGTGCCAGATGTTGCTCAGTTTACGTTTACTATTACCAAGGATGCTAAAACTATGGCAGATTCCCAAAAACAAGTTTCAGAACTTGGAAATGGCTTGATTGATAAGCTTAAAGCTGCAGGAATTGAAGGAAAAGACATTAAGACAGAAGGATTCAGTGCGTACCCTAAGTACGAAACAGCACAGCTAGATATGCGCCCATGTAGTCCTACATACTGCCCCCCATCAGACGGAAAGCAGGTTATTGTGGGGTACACCGTTTCTCATACGTATTCAGTAAAGGTTCGTAATCTAGATAATTCTTCTGATATTGCAAAGCTTTTGACGGATGCGAATGTTTCTTCGATCAATGGTCCAGATTTTACCATTGCAGATATTGATTCAGTAAAAAATGACGCTCGAGACAAGGCGATTACCGATGCCAAGGAACAAGCGAAAATCCTCGCTAAGCAATTAGGGGTACGCCTCGGAGAGATTGTTGATTTCCAGGTCCTTGATGGTGGGTATTATCCAATGCCTATGTATGCCAAAGCAGGGATGATGGATTCAGAAGCAACTCCTGTTCCTGCTCCAAATATTGAACCAGGACAGTCAGATATCAAGGTTCAGGTAAACATTACCTATAGAATCCGAGGATAACTAAAAAAGCACCTAGAAATAGGTGTTTTTTCTTGACTTTAAACCAAAAATCAGGTACTCTGGCCAGGTTATTATTAATTAATTGAGGGGCAGATCCCGGCTTATTTAATGGAACAGTGGCTTTTTTGGCTGCGCGTTAAATAAAGGAGTCTCCCTTCGCAAATAACATCTTATATGGCAGGTGAATTTACACGAACAAAGCCTCACGTAAACGTGGGTACTATTGGTCACGTTGACCACGGTAAAACAACATTAACAGCTGCAATTTTGAAGGTTCTCTCACGAGCAGGTGAAGGATATTCAGCTAAATTGGTAGGTATTGATGGAATCGATAAGGCTCCAGAAGAAAAGGCACGAGGAATTACAATTGCCCTTTCTCACAACGAGTACGAAACACCAACACGTCACTACGCTCACATCGATGCTCCAGGACACGCTGACTACATCAAAAACATGATTACAGGTGCCGCTCAGATGGACGGTGCGATCATTGTAGTAGCTGCGACTGATGGTGCGATGCCACAGACACGAGAACACATTTTGCTTGCTAAGCAGGTAGGAGTACCAAAGATCATCGTTTTCCTAAACAAGGTAGACATGGTTGATGATGCTGAAATGTTGGACTTGGTTGAAATGGAGCTCCGAGAAATCCTTACCAAGAACGGATACGATGGTGATAATACACCAGTAATCCGAGGTTCAGGACTTAAGGCTTTGGAATCAGCTGACAACAGCGATCCTTACGCTCAAAAAGTTCTGGAATTGGTAAACGCTTTGGATACTTACTTCCCAGAACCAGTTCGAGATTTGGACAAGCCTTTCCTTATGCCAATCGAGGACGTATTCTCTATTGAAGGACGAGGAACTGTAGTAACAGGAAAAATTGAACGAGGAATCATCAAGGTTGGTGAGGAAATCGAAGTTGTAGGTATTAACCCAACTCAGAAGACCACAGTAACTGGAGTTGAAATGTTCAACAAATCACTTCAACAGGGACAAGCTGGAGATAACGCTGGAATTCTCCTCCGAGGTCTTAAGAAAGAAGATCTTACCCGAGGACAAGTTCTTGCAAAAACAGGCACAGTAACTCCACACACAGAATTTGAATGTGAAGCCTACATTTTGAAGAAAGAAGAAGGAGGACGACACACACCATTTATTCAAGGTTACAAGCCACAGTTCTACATCCGAACAACAGATGTAACTGGAGAGGTTACTCTTCCAGAAGGAACTCAGATGGTTATGCCAGGAGATACTTTGAAATTCAAAGTAAAACTTCTTGCACCAGTAGCTCTTGAGGACAACTCTCGATTTGCTATCCGAGAAGGAGGTAAGACTGTAGGAGCTGGAGTAGTAACCAAAATCATTGCTTAAAGAAATTTAAAAATTCGTCAACGCCCGAAAGGGTCAGAAGAATTTTTGAAATTTCTGAAAAGTTAAAAATTATATGGCTACTAAATCAAAGACAGAATCTGCAGTTGCAGGCGGAATCCGCATTCGTGTCCGAGCTTACGAGAGTAAAATCCTCGATGCTTCGGTAAAACAAATCATGGATGTAGCGGCTCGTCACGACGCTCAGATTCGAGGACCGGTCCCACTTCCTAACGAAATTAAGAAGTACACCGTAAACCGTTCAACATTCGTTCACAAGGACGCTCGTGAACAGTTTGAAATTCGAGTTCACAAACGACTCATCGACATCTTGAATCCAAATCCAAAATTGATTGAAGCATTGGGAACAATGAATCTTCCAAGTGGAGTTGAGGTTGATATGAAGATGATGTAATCCTTACCCGGCTCGCTGCGCGATCCACCCTCTCCACGATAGTGGAGAGGGTCGCCTCCGAAGGAGGCGGGGTGAGGACTTGAAAATTATTAAAACAATCAAGTTGGCAGTAGTACAAGATACAGTCTCGCGAAAGTGGGAGCCAACCAATGAAACTATGAAATTTATTCTAGGAGAGAAGGTTACTATGACCCAATACTTCGACGCAACAGGAATCGCCTCTGGCGCAACCATCGTCAAGGCAGGGCCAGCAGTAGTCACTCAAATCAAAACCGCTGACAAGGACGGGTACACAGCCATTCAGGTTGGATACGGAGTTCGTAAAGTAAAAAATATTGCAAAGCCACAAATCGGACACTTCAAAGACCTCGGAAACTTTATGTACACTCGAGAATTTCGAGTGAGTCCTGAAGAGGTTGCAAATTACACAGTTGGTCAAGCAATTGACACTGTGGCATTCGCAGCTGGTGATACTATCCGCGTGAGTGGAGTATCAAAAGGTAAAGGATTCCAAGGAGGGGTGAAGCGTCACGGATTCCACGGAGGTCCACGGTCACACGGTCAGAAGCACTCTGAACGTGAACCAGGATCAATCGGAGGATCGGGTGGACGAGCAGGAGGACGTGTGGCTAAAGGTATGCGCATGGCCGGACGAATGGGATCAGATTTGATCACGGTTCGAAACCTTACAGTTCTTGCAGTCGACAAGGCAACCAATACTATGGTTATCAAGGGTGCTGTTCCAGGTAAAACAGGAACACTTCTTGAAATCATCGGATAATTATATGGCAACTAAAAAAACAACAGCTAAAAAAGTAGCTAAGAAAGTTGAAGCTACGGATCTCAACAATGCTGTTTACAGTATTGCTGGGAAAGAGGTTTCAAAAATCTCTCTTCCAGAAACAATCTGGGGATTGCCATGGAATGCTGACTTGGTTCACCAAGTGGTAACAGGTATGCAGTCAAACGCACGAACAGGTCTTGCTGATTCACGAGGACGAGCAGATGTTTCCGGAGGAGGTAAAAAACCTTGGCAACAGAAAGGAACAGGTCGCGCACGACACGGTTCAAGTCGGTCACCGATTTGGAAAGGTGGAGGTGTGACTCATGGTCCGCTCGCTGAAAAGAATTATGCTAAGAAGATTAACAAGAAGACTCGAGCAAAAGCATTATTCGTTGCGCTTTCTCAAAAACTGCGTGACGGGAAGGTTTTGTTTGTAGACTCTCTTGACCTTAAAGCAATAAAAACCAAAGACGCGATGAGTGCCTTGGTAAATCTTGCAAAAGTTGAAGGATTCAAAACTTTGAACACGAAGAAAGACAATAACGTTTTCCTTATTGTTCCAAAGAAAACAGATGCAACAGCGAAGAGTTTCCGAAATATTTTCCATGTAACATTGGAGGACGTTCGCAACTTGAACCCTGTTGATGTGTTGAATTACCGATACTTGGTAGTTGCGGCACCAGAAGAGTCGAACAAGGTATTAGAAACTAAGCTCGCTAAATAATTCTATGGCAACCAAAAAAGTTTCAAAGAAGGAAGAAGCAAAAGAAGTTTCTGTTCCTAAGTCGGCGTTCATCCTAGGTCCACGTATTACCGAAAAGGCTGCTTACGCAAGTGAAAACAATGTATTTGTATTCAACGTTGCACCTGATGCGAACAAAATTCAAATTAGAAAGGCAATCAAGGATACTTACAAAGTAACGCCAACAAAAATTGCTATCGTGGTTAACAAACCAAAGACAGTAGTTTTCCGAGGACGACTTGGTAAAAAATCAGGATTCAAGAAGGCGTATGTAACCTTGAAAAAGGGAGATACGATTGAATTGAACTAATGAAATAAAAACTCCCGAGAGGGAGTTTTTATTTTGTAGCACTAGTGATCACGTTCTCTTGGAGGTCTATGGTAATAAGTCGCATTGGACTATTTTGGATACTAGAGGCTGCATCAGGAGTTGTGACAAAACAAGAAGCTTGGGCATCGAGGTATCTTCCATCAGAAGAAATCCGAAGGGGTGACCAGAGAGGTTTAGACTCGGGAGGGCAGAAATCGGTAAGGATTTCAGGTACGATGAACAGTGTTCCTTGTCTGAATACAAGGCGGTTTCCTACGAATTCGTAATTAAGAATGTCGTCAGTAGGATGTTGTTTGTTGTACATATCCTCTTTTGCTTGTATGGTTCGTTCGTGCTTCATAAATCGAATGTCTGCCTTTCGTTCGCTTTTCAAATAAGATCCGTAGCATACTATCGCAATGAGTATTAATGCAATGGCGGCTCGGGTATTTTTTGAAAGACCCGCAAGAGGTTTTTGATCCTCTGGAAGATCTATAATTTTCTTGAGAATTTTCCATTGCAAGTACCCTCTGATAATGACGAGTATCAACCCTGTGATAAATATGACGAAAAATATTGTAATGATGAGTGTTTCAGAGCTCATAGAGAGAGTATAGCATAGCCTGAAAAGTCCTGATAAAGATTTCTTGAGAAAAAATTGATATGGATTTTATCTCGGTTTGGTAGGGTAAGAGTATTATTCATTATAAACAATAGTATTTTTATGAAACAAAAACCAAAAGATAAAAATGTAGCATTATTTGAGAGATATTATATCCGTCGAATGTATGACGAGGGGTTAGAAAAGTGGTTATTTTCCGTGGTAGATATTTTAGGAGCATTACTAGACCAGGCTGATCATCGGAAGTCTCAAAGTTATTGGACAACCTTGAAGGGGAGGTTAAAAATGGAGGGAAGTCAGTTGGTCACAAAATGTGACCAACTGAAGATGATGGCTGCTGATGGTAAATTTTATAAAACCGATGTTGCAGATACAGAGACGATTCTTCGTCTTATACAATCCGTTCCAAGCCCTAAAGCAGAGCCTTTTAAGCTCTGGCTTGCTAAGGTTGGGTATGAGCGTATGCAAGAAATTGCAAATCCAAAACTTGCGACAAGTCGAATGCGCTTGATGGGGAAAGAAATGCGGAATAAGTTGACGGATTATTGGAGCTCGCATGGAATTAAAAAAGAACAAGAATTTGCAATTCTTACCAACCTTATCCATCAAGAATGGGCAGGGATTTCAGTTCAGAAACATAAAAAACTCAAAGGGCTTGGCAAGCAAAATTTAAGGGATCACATGAATGAAGCAGAAGTCATCTTTACAGCTCTTGCTGAAATGGCAACACGACATATTGCAGAACATGCTTCTGCGACAGGGTTACAAGAAAATATCAAGGCTGGTAAGTCGGGAGGATTGGTTTCCAAGAAAGCAAAAGGAGCGCTTGAGAGCCGGTTGACAAAACCTTACAATTTGCTATAGTCTCACTTGTCACAAATCACTCAAAAAGTTGGTTACGACAGAGATTTAGGCAATCTCATATTACAAAGTCATCTTACCGGAAAGCCTTATCGGTAATTGAATCCGTCGAAAGACGGATGAAGATCCGCCGTAGAGGCGGATGGAGAAAATATATGAAACACTATAAACCAACATCAAAGTCACGACGAATGATGTCAGTGGTAACCTATAAAGGGGTTATTACGACTAATGAGCCACACAAGGCGCTTACATTCGGACGTGCAAAACACGCAGGACGAAACAACCGAGGTATTGTAACAGTTCCACACCAAGGAGGAGGGAACAAGAATCTCTACCGAATGGTTGACTTCAAGTTCGAAAAGAAAAATATTCCAGCTAAGGTAGAAACTATCGAGTACGATCCAAACCGAACAGGTTTCATCGCCTTGATTTGTTACCGAGATGGAGAACGACGTTACATGATTGTACCGGCCGATGTAAAAGTTGGTGATGTAATCACAGTAGCAGCAGATGCTCCATTGAAACCTGGAAACCGATTGCCATTGCGATCAATTCCAGTAGGAACATTTATTTACAATATTGAAATCTATCCAGAAGCTGGAGCCAAAATGGTTCGATCAGCTGGAAACTTTGCACAGTTGCAAGGTCACGACAACGGAAAGGTTCAGATCAAGCTCCCTTCAGGAGAAATTCGAACCGTCTCTGATACTTGTTGGGCATCAGTGGGAACCGTTTCTAACGGGGAACACCAGTTGGTAAACCGAGGTAAGGCTGGAAAGTCTCGATGGCTTGGAATTCGTCCAACCGTTCGAGGATCAGCAATGAACCCAGTAGACCACCCACACGGAGGAGGAGAAGGAGCCCAAGGAATTGGTCTCCGACGTGGTCCAAAGACTCGTCACGGAAAGCAGGCATACGGTGTGAAAACCCGACGCCCAAAGAAGTACTCAAACTACGCAATTATCACTCGTCGCAAGACAAAGCGAAATACGCCAAATTAGTATTTTATAAAATCACTCCTCAATCCAGTAGGTCATTCTGCTGGATGAGGGGTGTTTTTGTTTTCCTGTGATATGATGATTAAAAATGTACCTATGGATGATAATGCTACCTTTGGAACAATTACTCATTACGAGGTATTAGAACATCTCAAACAGTACATAAAAACTTTCAAGCAATGTTTCAAAAGAGAGGGGGGATATCGTACCCTTGCTTTGAGGAATGTTGAAAATATTGGAATAGTGACTCATTTGTGTGATTTTACAAATGATCAGGTGTACTGTGAGGCAATTTCGTACCTTCTCCAAAAACCTCGAGGGAAATGTAGTATCTCCCGAGATGAAGAAACCTTTCGTGCTGAAAGAGGGTCCGAGTGGACTTGTTTCTTGGTTTACACTAAGAAACTGATTAATGAGCATGAAGGTTCGATTAATTACCTGACGAAAGTCAGTGAAGATTTTTCCCTAGGGAAAACCGACGGCTTTCCAAAAAAAGGAGAGCAGCGATTGATGATGCTTCACAATGAACTGAGACGCTTGTTTCTTACTCAAAGAGGAACGTTTCTTCTTGAAAATACTTTGAAATTCCTTTCAGAGTATTACAAGGATGAGGTACGTAAATCCTCAGGGGAATTCTTTACATTCCCTATGGGGGTGCATGAAGTCCCGATTCCTTCATCTGCGAAGAGACAAGATCACTAAAAGGCTGCCTGATGGGGTCTTTTTTATTTGACAACCCACCCTTTATTTGTTAGGATTGCGGTTGTCTTGTATCTCACCCTAGACAGTATCTCGATGGAGTTTTGGACCGTTACTTCCTAAAACTCTGGACGAGATGCACCTATTAATCAGATTTATCGTGCACTGCAATAAATCCTTGCAAAACAAGGCCTTATTGGGATCACACAAAAATATTTAATGACACGTTCACTAAAGAAGGGCCCATACATCGACGTAAAGTTGATGAAGAAGATTGAGGGCAAAAAACCGCTTGAAACCGGCGTTATCAAAACTTGGGCTCGCGCATCTGTCGTATCCCCAGAAATGATTGGTTTCACATTTGGCGTACACAATGGGCGCAAGCACATTGAAGTAGTTATCACCGAAGACATGGTCGGACACCGATTGGGCGAATTTTCACCTACACGAACATTCCATAAACATGGAGGTAAGATGCAGAAGGAAATCGAACAGAAGGCAAAAGAATCAGAAATTGCTTCAGCTAAAGCAGCCAAAGCGGCTCCTACAGCAGCACCAAAGAAATAATATATGAAAGCAGAACTCAAAAACTATCGACAAGCACCCCGAAAGGTACGTCTTGTCGCAAACCTTGTTCGAGGAAAATCTATTCCTCAGGCATTGATGGAGCTTCAATTTCTAGGAAAGCGTGCAGCCTTGCCATTTGCTAAGTTAATCAACTCAGCAGTAGCTAATGCAACTCATAACACTAAGGCATCACTTGATGGATTAGTAGTGAAGAGTATTTCTGTTACCAAGGGTCCTACATTGAAACGAGCGCGTCCTCGATCACGAGGAATGACGAATCGTATTAACAAGCGAACGAGTACTCTAAAGGTTGAACTCGGCATCGGTAAAGTGGTAAAAGCAAAACAGCCAAAACCAACTAAGAATTCTAAATAATTATGTCTAAAATTGTACATCCCTATGCACATCGATTGCCATTGATCCGAGACTGGAAGTCACGATGGTTTAAAATGGGCAAAGAATATCGAGAATTGCTTCGAGCCGACGTATTAGTTCGTGAACACTTGGAGAAAACTCTTCGAGGAAGCTATATTGCTGATATCGAATTCGAACGAAATCAAAAATCTACACGTATTATCATTTCAACTTCTCGTCCAGGTATGCTTATCGGACGATCTGGTGAAGGTGCTACAAAATTGAAGAATGATATCGTAAAGTTTATGAAGAATAAGAGTATTCTTATTCCAGAAGACTTGAAAATTGATATTCTCGAAGTAACCAATCCTGATGCGAATGCGAAAATCGTTGCGTATTCTGTTGCAGAAATGCTTGAGAAGCGCATGACCTTCCGTCGTGTAATGAAAACAACTCTTGAAAAAGTTATGGCTGCTCGTGGAGTAAAGGGAGCAAAAATTATTCTCTCTGGACGACTTGGAGGAGCTGATATGGCTCGCCGAGAAGAACTCAAAATGGGAGGAATTCCATTGCAGTTCATGCGAGGAGATGTTGATTATGCAACCGAAACGGCTCGTATGTCCTACGGAGGAGTTGGTATCAAGGTTTGGATTTATAAGGGCGATACTCTTGAACGAGGTAACAAATAATCTATATGCTATTTCCAAAGAAAGTAAAACACCGAAAATGGCAAACTGATCGACGAAATCCTAACAAAAAAGTTGTTGCGACTCGTGGAACAGAATTGCAGTTTGGATCATTTGGTATTCGATCGCTCTCAAGTGAACGAGTAAAGTCAAACCAAATTGAAGCCGCTCGAAAAGTAATCTCTCGAACACTCGGTAAAACTGGTAAGTACTGGTGCCGAATTTTCCCTGATCGACCAATCACAGCAAAAGCTGCAGAGGTGGGTATGGGTAAGGGTAAGGGAGATCCCCAAGGATTCTGCTTCGAAGTAGAACCGGGACGAATCATTTTTGAAGTAGACGGTGTAACTGAAGTAGTTGCCCGAGAAGCACTCCGTAAAGCGGGATGTAAACTTCCAATCAAGGTTCGTATTATTAGCCGAAACGACATGTAATCTATGACGAAAAAAGAAACAGTAAACAAAAAAGTACTCACAGGTGTTGTCGTATCGGACAAGATGCAAAAAACAGTTGTCGTTCGAGTTGAGCGATTTGTAAAGCATCCAAAATACGGAAAATACCAGAAGAGTTCTAAAAAATATAAGGCGCACAACGAAAACAATGACGTAAAGGTCGGTGATAAAGTAACGATTCGCGAATGCAGACCGCTTTCAAAAGACAAACATTTTGAAGTAGTCCCTGCTAACGCATAATTCTATGATACAAGTTGGAACAAATGTAATTATTGCAGATAACACCGGTGCTAAAAAAGCTCGTGTGTTCAAAGTTCTCGGAGGATCAAAGCGTCGTTATGCATCACTCGGCGACGTGGTTGTTCTCTCTATTAAATCTGCTGAACCCCGCAAGGCGGTAAAGAAGAAAGGAGTTCACAAGGCTGTAGTCGTTCGAGTTAAAATGGCATACCGTCGAAAAGATGGTTCGTACATTCGATTTGATGACAACGCTGTAGTGATCCTTGAAAAAGATAAAGAACCAAAAGGAGGTCGAATCTTTGGTCCTATTCCACGAGAACTCGGGGAAAAGGGTTATCAGAAAATCGTATCTCTGGCTCCAGAGGTTCTCTAATTGTATGATCAAGAAAGGCGACAATGTAGTAGTGCTTGCAGGCGCAAGTAAGGGAACTAAGGGAACTGTTACTAAGGTTTTCCCAAAAACATCACAGGTAATCGTAGAAGGTGTTAACGTAAAAAAGAAACACCAGAAAGCGAAGACTAAGGATGGAGTCGGAAGTATTATCGACGTAGCAACACCAGTTCACGTTTCAAATGTGAAATTGGTTAAATAATCGATATGAAAACACTTACACTTAAACAAAAACAAGACAAAGCTTTTGACGTAATGAAGGAACAGTTTGGTTACAAAAACAAATTGGCTTCTCCTCATGTTCAGAAAGTTGTCGTATCAGTAGGAACTGGTTCAGGAATGAAGAAGGACAAAAATAAGAATACGTTCGTAGTTGATCGTATTACCAAGATCACAGGTCAAAAGCCAAGTGTGAAAGGTGCTAAACAGTCTATTGCGTCATTCAAAATCCGAGCTGGAGATCCTGTAGGAGTTGTAGTAACTCTTCGTGGTGCTCGTATGTGGTCATTCTTGGAAAAATTGGTAAACGTGGCATTGCCTCGAACCAAGGACTTCCGAGGAATTACTCGATCATCAGCAGGTGAACTTGGAAACATGTCTATCGGAATTCGTGAACACACGATTTTCCCAGAGACATCAGACGAAGAAGTTTCAAGCGTATTTGGCCTTGCCATTACTATTGTGACGACTGCAAAGAATCGTCCAGAAGGACTCGCATTCTTCGAATATCTCGGATTCCCTCTCAAGAAGGAAGACGAAAAGAAGAAGCGAAAAGTTCGAAAACGAGGGAAGTAACAAACAAGAGATCGCCCGTGAGGGTGGTTTTTTGTTTAACGCCCCCGCCCGCCTTCGGCGAGGCGCCCCCTCTAAAAGAGGGGGTTTTGAGTCCAAGATAAATTCTTGATAAACTCGATATATTTTTAAGTTGCGCAAGGGGTGTTGCGGGGTTTATAATTCTGGTCTATTATTAACTAACCACAGCGCTTACTTATGACAAAGAACACTCAAAATAAAAGTAAATCAAAGAAAATCACAATAGACGACCTTGCAAGAATGGTTGCAAGAGGTTTTTCGTCTATGGAGGAAAGATTTGATACGAAAATAGATACCCTTGAGCAAAAAATGAATGATAAGTTTGATCAAGTAGATAAAAGGTTTGACGAGGTAGATAAAAGATTTGATCGCTTAGAGGATAAATATGGGCGAAGGCTAGACACTTTGGAAAGTAGAACAATTACCCTAAAAAATCACATGGAAAATGGTTTCAAGAAAAAACTCGCCTGGTAGGGTGGTTTTTTGACAAATAAGGATATTCCTGTATACTCAGCCCAAACAAAGCTCCCGACATGAAACAACTTAATTTATTTATGATTTACTTGGGCTGTAAGCCCGCTGCTCCGAAACGTTCGCGATTCGCCAAGTGGCTTCTTAAAACCTTTTTTAATATCGTTGAGATAAGTCGCAGTACTGAACAGCACGACACGATGTTTGCGGTAGGGGAAACGATTGAAGATTGCAAACAGCAAATACTCGATTTTTGGCCCGGTGGAAACGGTCTCCATGTTGATGGGTATGTAAAAGTTACCCATATTCAAAACATGCAGATTGTGGTAAAACCGGGACCTAAAAATCGCCACGGTATTGGCGGAGCTGAACTATTTTTTACAAACTTAGGAGCGTACACCCCAGGGGTTCTTGATGAACAGCACAAAAAACTCCTCATTCTTACAACGAGCCTAGCAGCTGTTTCGGCTATTGCTAAAAAGGACTCATTTTTTACTGAGCATGGACGTGTAGGAGGAGGGGCTACCCATGTTGATGATAAGTTTGGTGTGGATGATGTATTTTTGGTTGATGACCAACTTCTTGGGTACCATATTGAGCTTGGCGAGTACCTCGCTAATCCAGCGGAACTTGAGGTAGTAATCCTTGGATTCAAGAAAGCGAAAGACCTTTAAGGAGTATTTAGAGCACCTGTGACAGAGGTGCTTTTAACTTGCAAAAAGTTTAAAATAGTGTAGAGTATGCAGGCCTTTTGTGGTGACTTAGGAATAGTTCCTAACCCATAGCTGGACGATTCTTATGATCCATTTGGGATTATTCCGAAGAATCAGTTTATACGCAACGAATCGGTAACTGAGGTGAGTACAAAAGGCCTGTCTTATTAAACGACCTTTATTCTCCACCCCTTGTTCCAATTCACTAACTCACTTATATTAATGCCAACAGTAAACCAGTTAGCCCGAAAAGGGCGCAAGAAGGTTCAAACTCGTTCCAAAGCAGTTGCTTTGCGACGTGGTTTCAACTCACTTGAAAACCATCCAACCTCATACCCTTCACCATTCAAGCGTGGAGTATGTACTAAAGTAACCACAACCACTCCAAAGAAACCAAACTCAGCGGTTCGAAAGATTGCCCGAGTTCGACTTACTAACGGAATGGAAGTTACTGCGTACATCCCAGGTATTGGTCACAACCTCCAGGAACACTCTGTGGTTATGATCCGTGGTGGACGTGTAAAGGACTTGATCGGAGTACGATATACCGTAGTTCGAGGAGTTTTGGACGCGCAGGGACCAGCAAAACGTGCAACCAGTCGATCACGTTATGGAGTTAAGAAGCCAAAAGCAGGCAAATAAGCCGGCTAAATAATCTATATGCGAGGAAAAGTAAAAAATCGAAATATTCCGCAGCCGGAAACATTGTATAACTCTGCACGGCTTGCTAAATTCATCAACGTAATCATGTGGGATGGTAAGAAGGAAACCGCTCGTAAGATTGTGTACGGAGCATTTGATGTTATCAAGGAAAAGCTTGCTGAAACTGACAAGGATGTAAATCCTCTCGAAGTTTTTGATGCAGCTCTCCGTAATGCTGGCCCAACCGTAGAAGTACGATCACGACGAATCGGAGGTGCGAACTACCAAGTTCCCCGAGATGTTCGTCCTGAACGACGACTTGCCCTAGCTACTCGATGGATTATCGAAGCAGCTCGCGCAAAGAAGGGTCAGGCAATGCATATCAAGCTTGCTGACGAATTAATTGCAGCTTCTAAAAATGAAGGTTCTGCAGTTACTAAGCGAGACAACACGCACAAGATGGCAGAAGCCAACAAGGCATTTGCACACTTTACGTGGTAAACAGAAACATCTCCGAAAGGGGATTTTTGTTTGACAAAAGAAACAATAAAGGGAATATGGTATAATCCTTTTATTAGCATTAATTCAATTTACACATATGACATTTGGAGATTTTGAAACCCTTAAGAGCAAGACAGATACAACAGGTCACGTGAAAGAGGATGGTTTAGAACAATCAGATATTGAAAAAATAAAAGGAGGTGCGGGAGATCTTATTAAAAAGTTATTTGATCACAGCAGTGGTATTGGTGAAATTGTGAATTACAATTCAACAAATCATCTTTTTGATCAAGAAGGTATTTCTAAGATTGCAAGACTCAATCCAGAGGGGGCTTCCACTGCATTGCTTGAAATGCTTAAGAATCCTCAAGCAACAAGTGTTGAGATTAAAGCCTTGACTGCGGATCTCGTAGATAAGGTTTCTATGGGAATTGATGCAATGAGTATGAAAAAGATAAATCCGACTCTAGGTTTTGGTGGGTTAAGTTCAGAAAAAAGACGAGCATTGAAGATCAGGATATTTGAGGCCCGCGAAGCAATTAGGGATTATATACTGCAGGATGATCCTCAGATCTCGAGCGTTTCTGATGTGGTTCTATCTAGAGCCCTGTTTAATATCAAAGAATAGGCACGCTATAGATTTTTACTGGTCTATACAGCAAATACCCCGTGTAGAAAGGGGGTTTTTTGGTTACAGAGGCTGCCTTAAATACCCAGTTGCACAGAGTGTTGTTTTTGTGTCACAATGACCCTATGACACCAGACCAAATCAAGCAAATGTCAGAAATTTACGATGAAGCTATTGCGAAGCTCCAACAATTAACCATAGAGAAACAGGAGATCATCAAAGGGTATATCAAGGAGTTAGAAGAAGCAAAAATGAAGGCTTTGCGAGAAAGTCTAGGGGTAACTAATCAACAATCATAATTTTATGGCAATCGGAGATTTTGAAAAAGCAAAAACATCTTTGCAGGAAAAGATAAATGAGGCTGAACAAGAAGGGGAGATTTCAGCAAATTTTACTGAATTTGAATCACTGAAACAACAGATGG
>CALRGS010000004.1 GCA_943357975.1 Candidatus Nomurabacteria bacterium
TCCTCCAAATGTTGAGGCAATGATTTGTGCAAGTGCTGCAGTACCATCAAAGTTGTTTCCATATATTGAACGTGCTGTTGCAAGTGCGGTTGCAGTTCCTGCGTTTCCAGTAACAGATGTTTGGTCACCAGTGTTGGTTCCAGATGAAGATCCTGAACCCGATGGTGCACCAACCATTGAGGCAGTAATTCCCGATACTGTTCCTGTGAATGTTGGTGATGCAATGGGAGCAAATGCGGTACTTGTAAAAGCATTAGTTCCAAGTGTGCCACCTGATCCAATGTTTAATGTTGAACTATCAGTACCTGCCAATGTAAGGGTGTTTGATGAAGACAGTATTTTACCTGAAGTAATAGAGAGGCCAGTTACCGTGCCTGCATTTCCTGAAACTGATCCAGTCGCAGTCCCAATATCTGGAGTCGTAAAAACTGGTGAATTGGCAAATACCAAAGCGCCTGATCCTGTCTCGTCAGAAATGACTCCGCTTAATTGCAATGATGTTGTCGCAGCAAATTGGGAAAGTGGATTCCCCACTAATGCGTCACCTGATCCACTTGCAGTTATCCAGCTCAATGCACCGCTTCCATCAGTTTGCAAAAATTGACCGACGGTTCCATCATCCGTTGGTAAGGTTAAGGTATAGGGACTTGATGTTACTCCTGGTCGAATAATTACCGCATTACTATTGGTAGAATTTTTTAAATTTATAGCCCCTGTTGTAGCTCCTGCTGTTCCTAGGGTAAGGCCTCCTGACAAAACACTTCCTGCAAGATTAAGATCACCTGAAGTTAGAACAGGGATCTGACTTCCTGTTGGTGTTTGTGAAGGAGTAAATCCTCCAACCGTGCTCGAATTTACTGCATATCCAGAAGAATTGATTCTCTGGCGAGGAGACAATGTCTCAAACGAACTCACTCCCACACACGATCCACCTGATGAATTCGCAACTTCAATATTAAGGTAAGCCTCATCAGTACTATTGAAATCAAAATTAAGTGTATCTCCACCAACACTTGTATCACCAATTCCTACATTGAAAATACCATCCTTAACATTCACTGTCATTTTCTGAGGTGTTGGTGTTGGCCACAATCGAGTATCAGGAGCTCCCGGTGTAGTATCGTCATAAAATGAAAACCTCAAACAATAGTTTGTACCCGATGACCCTCCCAATAAATTCCCCGATGAATCTAAAAGTCTTCCTTGGTGATTAATAATTGAAGGCACTCCTGTTGTTGCATACGCAGGAATAGAGCTTTGTAGAAACGTAATACTAACCAAGACTATTACAGCTATTACTTTCAATCGCAATGAAATACGAGAAAAAATATTCCTTCGTTTGAAAAAGGACTTACACAATAATAAAGAGCCTGCGATAGCTTGAAAACGTTTCATTTACGTAAATATTATAACACCTTATTCACTTAAAAGTAAAACACCCCTCGCGGAGTGTTTTACTTTTATTCCATTGCCAACTGTTTTGTTTCAGCTGTTGCCTTCGAGGCAATCGTAACTGTATCTGTATTCGCAATTTTCTTCATAATATAGGTTACCAAGTAATGGTAATCTGAACGTATTGATGGAGGGTTATAGGTATTAATCACTTGATCAATACTTTTACCTGCATAATGACGCTCTGTCTTTGGATCATGCCCTGCTAGGGACTTGGTAATGATATCAATTGCTTCAGGATAAGACCTAAAGACAATCGTACATCCACCATATCCGAATGCGTTATGTTTCAAGGTTCCATCCTTGAAACGACACGCCTCAGCACCAGCACTCGATTCAATAACCGAAATAGCTGGGAGGAGTTTCCAATCAGTTCCATATTTATCCGCTGCCTGTACGAAATAAATTCCGTATCCTGCAAGCGGTGCATTCCCACGAGATATGAAGAATGCGTCAATTTTTTTGGCACGCTCGTTTTGGGTTAAGCCATCAACAAGCGTGTCCGCTGTATATGAGTTGTCGTGTGGAGCCTCTGCTTGAACAATCGGGGTTATGAGACCGAGTCCGAGACCGACGATGAGGATATAACCTAGCGCCACCTGACGAAAGACGTTGAAATTTTTGGGCATAATGAACGATTGTGCTTCGTCAAACCAATGAAGGGAAATAAAAAATGCTCTGATTTCAGGCACGACTACAGTGTAGCATATTCAAGCCTTGCTGTCAAGCATTTTATGTGGTATTCTGACTTTTTTTGGTAAATAAGCCTTATTTTACAAGGATTTTCTAAATTAGCTTTATTTCATAGGCCTGATACAACACTTGATTTATAAGGGTTTTTAGTATATATTTTCTACGAAACAAACTAATGAACTATATGTCAAGAATTTATCAATTTTATTTAAAACTCTTCCTTCTCAGTATTGCCTTTGTTTTTTTGATCTATCAATCATGGAACGAAATAGGTTTTATTGGGATTATTCCCCTTTTTTTACTTGCTGGGTACCTCCTCGGGAAGCTTACTTGCAGTAAACATATCCATGGATTTGGATTTTGGGTAACCCTCGTGCTTTTCTGTGGACTTAATGGATTCCATTCAATGATTGATGGGGTCAGTCTTTCTGGATTAACCCTTTCCCAGTTTGCTTTTGTAGTAGCTCCCCACGAACTCGTTCGGCAACCCATGCTTTACGCCCTCATTTGGGGAATGCTTACGCCTTTTAATCAACCTACCTGGCTCAAGGTATTAGCAGCAATTCTTGCGATCACAGGAACATGGATTCTGGGTGTTTCTCTTGGGACCCTTACAGGAGCATGGGTTCACACGATTGAATGGATTCACCCCTACCTCGCAGGGAGTATTTTCCTCCTTGGGGGTGATATGCTGCACCATGTTTGGGATGAATACAAATCACTTTCAGATCATCATTCTTGACATTACTTATCATAGGTATACAGTTAAAAAAACTGAAGCCTATGAATGGAATACTTTTGTACCTTCTTATCATGTCACTCCCTGGAGATAGTACGCGGGTACCATTTAAAGACGTAACTGAGTATTATAATGATAGTTTACGCCTTCATGATGTGTACGCCTACCAAATGAGTTATTTAAAGAATATCAAGGAAACCGATACGGCAAAATGGAACACTCGAGCGCTCCATGACCACCTGGTTACCTGTGGTACACAAAAAAACTTGGAGAAACACAACGGGGTAAGTTTTGAACCTATCGATAGCTTCAAAAGGGTTGGGTGCGAAACTGCTTATAGGTACCCTAAGCCTTTAGGTAATAAGCTACACCATGTATCCTATGATTTGCAGACGAGGTTTACGATAAGGCCTAATGGTGGGACTGCTCAGCCCTATATCAGAAAAATTGTCTACGACCTCGATGATGGTTCTATCTTGTTTGAAGAAAAGAAAAAACCGATACCAAACGCAGATGGCACCTACAATCCACTTGAGTAACAAAAAACCCCTTTGAGCAAATTGCTCAAAGGGGTTTTTAAATTACATTCCTCCGCAAGAATTATTCATCGCGGCTCTGGTATAAGGACCGACGATACCGTCAGCACCCTTAGGACCGAGATCTGCATGAAGGATATCAAGGAGCGCCAACTGAAGTCGCTGCACCCCAAGTTTTGTGAGGGGTCCAAATCGTCCATCAATGGGTCCTGCTGCCTGGTTGTATGACGCAGCAAGGATTCTGTTAATTTGCTTTTGAAGGATAGTCACCTGGGTTACAATCCCTCCAGTATAACTCAGGTACTCTCCGTCATGAGCCCCTGATTTTAACTTCTGAGTAAGCGTAAGGGTTAATGGGCAAACACCACTTCCGAGAATTTCATCCGCTGTCTGTGATCCACTTGATCCTCCTCCGCTGGAATTAGTCCTGAACAGTGCACTTACTTCAATAGTATCATCGATATTATAATCCGTTCGTGATGATGACGAAACTCCGTCACTCCATTCATCAAACGAATACCCTGAGTATGCAATCGCTTTTACCAAAGTACCATCGTCTCCATCAGCAACAATTTGGTAATCATCGCCTTGGATATATCCGCGCCCACTTGGTACGTTGTAAGTAACCGTGTGAAGCGTTGTGATATTAGAAGGTACCAACTGCGCTTGGAATTGTGCAGCAACTGATTTGTTTGCAGTCACATTCGTATCGGTTCGTGCTGCAGAGATTACTCCATCACTCCACTGGATAAAACTGTAGCCTGACTTTGGGACTGCAGTTACTGTTGTACCACTTGTTCCTGTGAATACCGTCTGGGGATTTGTTCCCAAGATGAGTCCCTGGTTCGAAGGTGCGCTGTATGAAAGGGTGTATGACGCAACAAGGTTAGGGTTTAGATTTTGAGAAGGAATATTGCTTGGAGCCAGCACAAAGTTTGCTGAAACCGTTTTATTTGCAGTCACATTCGTATCGGTTCGTGATGATGACGAAACTCCGTCACTCCATCCATTAAATACATATCCCGCATTGGAAATGGCGGTCACTGGAGTACCACTGCTCCCATTCACCACGGTTTGCGGAGTAGTTCCTTGGATAGTTCCGTTGCCATTACTCAAGTAGATCAAGGTACGAGTAATGATAGTGAAACCTCCGCTCTGTGCATGTGCATGTTGAAATACGAATCCACTACCAATTACAAGGAGGGCTATAATCCCTGCAATGGTTATGAAAATATTCTTGGAAATTGTTTTTTGCATACCTTTATAATAGCACCGTGCCATTATCCAAAGCAATGCCGCAGAGACTAGAACATACCGGGGGAATGACTTTTTTAATGCACACTCCTCAGGAAATCACGCATTCCCTAATCGGCTACTTGTTACGAGTTAATTTATATTCAATAAGCTGAGCAACGAAAACTCCCCCTAAAATAAGTACCCCATATCCAACGAGTGCCTCGGCATATGAAAATGGAACATGTTCAAGCATTCCCAGCACAAATGCAATAAGCCAAGAGAGGGCGGATATTGCTCCGCAGGTAAATGCCAACTTTCGAAGCCTTACATATTTATGGTTAACTTGAGTGTCTACAAAATTAATCTTCTGCAGACTTGGATGGATCAAACGATGAAAAACATATCCATTTATAATGATAACCCCCACGATAGTCATTTTTATGAGAAATTTTACAGAAGTTGCGTAGCGCAGCGGGTCAGAAAGAAACAGGAACAACCCACTTAAAACAATGAATCCTAAACTTATCCATACGATGCCTGAAAGTGCCCCCAGCGTTCCATTTTCTCCTTTCTGAATCCGACCATCTTTGATATAGCTATTAAAGAGCACGTCAGAAACAAGAGCAGCACCCATACCGGAAATTACGAAGAAGACATGCAGGATGACTGAAATAGTTTTATATTGGGCAAAAAACTCGATGACTGATTGCATAGATTATTTTATTTTCCTTTAAAGAAATTACCAACTTTATGGAAGAAGGATTTTACTGCTCCATAGACCTGGAAATCTGTAGTCGTAGCCACATCAACGAAAGCACCCGGTTTACGGAAAATTATTTTTCCTGTCTTTGCATTTTCAGGCACTTTAATGACATAGGTTCGTATTCCTGACGTGTCAGTGAGTCCGTTTACTATTTCTGCCTTGAGTTCTCCAATGTAGATTGAATCAGGCGCTGAAAAGCTTTTCTTACCAGGAACAACCTTGAGGGTTACCTCATCCCCAGGTGAACCACCGGCCGGCGTAAACGAAAGAATCGTTGGTGCATCGGTTGCAGGGACTACAATAAAGTCTTGCGTACTCGCAACGCTTCCAAAGTTTTTCTTATTCAAAGTAATTTTCCCTGTTTTTGCTCCTTCGGGAATAACAAATTTATCCATAAATCCGTGCGGCTTCTTTGTCCATACATCACTGTGCTTTTTATTAACCGCAGGAACTCCACCAATTTCAATGGAGTCTAGTCCTGAAAAAGTTTTCGTACCCATATAATACTCAACGGTTACTTCTTGTCCTGGATATCCCGCTATTGGTTTTATTGAGGTGATATAAGGAGCGTCTTGGGTTGGGACCACTAGAAAATCGGTGTCACTGGATCCAGGCTTTGTAAATGTTTGTGACTTAGTTACCGTAATTTTGCCCGTCTTCGCACCTTCGGGAACAATAATATCAGCATAGAAATCAGCCTTGGTTCCATAAACATTACTATAGAAGATCTTCTCGGCCTTTACTCCACCAATTTCAAAAGAATCTGGAGCCGAGAAAGATTTCTGTCCTTTAGTTAAATACACACGAACCTGGGTCCCTGCATTTCCTGACTCTGGAAAAAAGCTGGTGATTTTTGGCTCATCAGTCGCCACGGCACCAACTAACGAAGGATCTGCTGGTTTTGGATTGGTACAAGCAATGTTGCAAGTATTTGTTTTCGTACCATCTGAACAAGAGAATAACTCACAAGTACCGCTCATGGTTTTAGTACAAGTCACTTGTCCAAATTGAGTGGTACCAGAAGTGACGATAACCGTTGGTGTTGTCGGTGTTGTTACCTCAAATACAGGAGTATCACCTGAGACTTCTATTACTGGGTCTACGGGATCTACAGGGTCAGCAAAGACCCGGAGGTTGGTATTCATAATCGCCCGTAACTGCATAACATCCTCCTGTGCATAGGTATATCGCACTCCAATAATGAGCATCAGGATCAGTGTGGCAACGATGGTGTATTTTTTATTCATACTCAATGGGTAGCAAGCTTAGTTCGGCTAATAGGGTGAGTATATTACAAACCTATAAAAAAGACTATTCCCCATCCTTGGCTAGAGTTTTTATGAAATGAAAACCAATTAAGTAGTTTCCAAATACGCAAAAGCATCTTCCTTTCCTTCTATAACAATTTTTATGATATCTCCATCTTGAGGGAGTTCGCACAAACGAACAACCCGCGACGCATCACGAAAATTACCAGTTCTCAGCAACTTTTTTAAGGAAATAAGAGTCACCCCATGGTAAGGAAAAACGCTAGATTTTTTATCAATCAAATGGAGGGCCACCTGTGGCGCATCTTTTGCGTGCACTGTCCCACGAAGACTATTGGGAAAAACCTTATTAACAACCCCCAGAAGCGACATGGCAAGCAGAAACGAGGCGTACCTGATTGTCACCGACCTCAGCTGCTCTTTTACATTCTGAGGCAAATCATCCAGCTTGGTATTTGCAAGATCTACAACCTCCTCTGAACTCAAACCATCAAATGGTAAATTAAATATCATTCCACGCTCAAGCGAACGAACCGCTTCGACAAAATCCAAATCTTTCCTCTCGTCAAAAATACTCGTCAATTTGTCTCTTATGTCATCCCTAACGGTAGCAAACAAAGAAATTTGATCAATGATCCATGACATGTCGACACATTCAACTTTCCCAGCAAGCCCTAGGTGTTTAGCGACTTTCTCACACCCCATTCGGAAGGACTGTATTTTATTTTTTTCAGAGTTACCAAAAAAATCAGCGTACACGACCCCGTCACACAAAAGGATGATCTTCAGTCCTGGTTTGTAAATATGCTCCACTGATAATATAACATCTCGCAATTGGGCAAACATAAGTCCCAACGAAATATCAACATGGTCGATTGCCTGACCTGTACAGAGTGGATTCTGATTTTGAAACGGCAATGTGGGAACAACCATCGAAACAGGCTTGCCAAGCAAAATCGCTTGGCTTATTTTCTGACGAAATACGCTTTCATGTTTCAAGAAAATATTTATGCTCCCTTTTCTGAACCGTGAATGCGAAAGAATGTTTATTATTTTGTCCTCGATAGAAATATTCTCCTCATCTAAAATAAGCGGGTTGGTACTAATCGTATTCCACGGGAAATCTTGTAGCGTGGTCACCTTGTGATTTTTGTGTGGTACATGAACCGTTGTTGGGAAATCAGTAGAAGCGTTCGAAAACACGATTTGCGGAAAGATTTGAACGATCCAATCTGTTGAACAAGAAAATTCCACTTTTTCTTGAAAGAGCGCACCAATATTTTTATATCGTTCTAAAAATTGTTTTTTGTTCATACATTTCATTTTCAATTCACGAAATACTTCATGTGCTGAAAAATATGGGCGATTTTATAATCAGGCTCGCCCGTTTTCCTAAGTTTTTTTGATGTACTCGCATCCGTAAGATGTGTCGTCACTTCGTTTTTGCTACTAGCGACGTTCTTATCATCTCTTTTACTTTCAGAGACTCTCTACGACTAAAAACACCATCAACTAGAACATGGACGACACTCTCCACCATCAGGTACACATTTGGTACACCTGATACTAGTTCCTTTACAACACTGCTAAGGTCACTTCCCGAACTCATGATAAGTTCGATGGGTTTTCCATCCCTGGCTATGTTTAAGAAAGCAAAACCAACAATATACTTCTTCATGGTTTTCAATTTTAAGTGAAAGAATATTTGTAGTGACAATATAAATTATTCAGATATTTATCAAAAAAAGCTTGCCTTTTAATAGATTATTAAGTAATATGCTTAATATAAGACTAGAAAATATATGCTTACTGAACCCAAAACCGTAGAAGATTTTGTTATGATCTGCCTCCAAAAAGGCCCTCTTCCCAAGGCTCAGTTGATTGAAAAGGTAATGAAATCAAGGCCAAAAACAGCTCTCCAGTCGATCTACCAAGAAATACGGAAACTCAAGACCATGGAAATTGTCGTCATCCGAAAGGATATTATCTCTCTTTCAAGCATCTGGGTGCACGATATGATGAATTATTTCCATGCCGCCCAATCGTTCCTGGCAGACACAACGCTTCCCTATGAAAACTATCGCAATCTGAAGGAGGGCGAGAGGGTTTCTTATACATTTCAGACCGCGGAACAGCTCGACATATTTTGGGGACATATTTTTATCCTCATTAATCAAACGGCTCCAGCGAACGAATCCACTATACTCTTCCATCCACATGAATGGTTTTTCGTTGCGCGTCATGTGTCAGAGGAAAAGCTCTACAACGACCTTTCGAATCAGAAACGTCCGACTTACGTCATCACGAATAATCGTGAGTCACTCGATCTAGAAATCGTAAAAAAATACAAGAAGGGGTCACTGGAATGGCATTCGACAAACGACAACT
The DNA here is from genome assembly GCA_943357975.1 of Candidatus Nomurabacteria bacterium. Taxonomy (GTDB): domain Bacteria; phylum Patescibacteriota; class Minisyncoccia; order Phycocordibacterales; family UBA1006; genus CAIXMG01. The sequence goes on from CALRGS010000004.1 coordinate 9,076, forward strand.
TTCTTTGGAAGAAAGATGATTACTATTGCAGTTCTTTCGGGGACATTCTCGTAGAGGGGTGGGTTGATAAAAAAACATCAGTTGAAATACATGATTACTTCAAAAGATATACATCGCTGGCTGAATGCGATACTCAAGAACTTCATAGAATAATCACGAGGAAGGGTAAAAACAAGCTCATTATTTCGAGGAATAGAAAAAGAGTACAAAAAATACGAACATGGTTCGCAAAGTATTTCTTGATCAAGTAATGAAAAAACCCACCAGTGAAAGCGGTGGGGTTTGTGACAGCGATAATAATTTTAAGAAGGTGCCTGTAGCGACTTTTCGTAAAACTCTGTATGTGCCTGAAAAAATATTTCTTCTTCTCCGGGATTAGTGTGAGATAGAATACCAATCCAGAGATAAGGAATGGGATAATTTATATAAACTTGGTTTAATCTATATTGCACCAAAACATCTTTTCTTTCGAAGGCTTTGTACAGCTCATCTATTTCCTTAAAGTGTTGGTTAGGGGCCACTATCCCAAAGGATTTATCATCCCAAGCCGTTGCAATGTGTTCGGGATGACTATCCAAATCCTCATTTCCCCACCCTTTCACAGGATTAGTTCCTAGCTCAAAGGTTAGGCAGGTATGCGTTTCGCCCTTTTGGAAGAAAAAACGTTCTTTTGGAAATTTTGTCACCGTGTACATTTTTAATCCAAAGTTTTCAGGCGCAATCATATGGGGGACACCCAACTCATCCAGCGTAGCCCTGAGACCTATTTGATGTTCCCGTACTACAGCGAAGCCAAAATCGATTCCTAAAAAAATACCATCCCTTTCATTTGACCCATAGATAATACCTGGTGATCCAAATGGTGATCCGTTAAAAATAGTTTTCTTCATCGTATTGTATTTTAGTTTAGTTTAGTTTAGTTTAGACTACATTACAACCATTCATTGAATTTGTCAAATTAAGGAAATGAAAAAAGCCCCGCTCATGTAGCAAGGCTTAAGAGATCCTACCGCCTTATAGGGATTCTGTTTTCATATCCTTGAATCAGTTATTGCTGGTAATTCATATGCTCCAGGCGGCTCTCGATAGGTAATCATCATACCAGCCCCGATGAGGAGCGCAATGATCCAGACGATGAAAAATCCTTTCTTTTCCTTGAACAACAGCAGGTCTATGATGCGGAACGTTGCACTGATGACCATAGAGGCTCCGAACAACATATGCCACGTCATTGAATAGATAACAGATGGAACAACGCCGAGCTGTTGGTGAAAGAAGAAGATAATTCCCGTCACCAGTACTACACTTGGGGTTACGAGTGAGATCCAAAAAATATTCTTTCTGCTATGAATCCATTCAGCAACGCCGGCGGTCATGAAGAGTAATCCTCCAAGAAAATGCTGTCCAAACTGCGACCAGTGGGTAAGCAGATACCATACCGCTTGCGGATCATCTACGATGGCGTGGTACGTAATATCTACAACAGAAAGCGACAGTCCAAGTCCGACGAAAAGAATTGGGACAATGTATTTTGAGAAAACTTTTTGTATTTTCCAACTTTTCCGTTCGATAATGCTCGCGATAACGACAACGAGCAAGAATACTCCAATCGCCTGATGACCCGTAACAGAAAACTTTACCCATTCAGCGGTAGGATGTATTTTAAGGGTTTCTACAAGAATTGGAGTAGTGGCTGCATACGCTAAAGGTTTTCCAATGGTCATGAGAATCATAAAAAGTGCCTCGAGCGCCATAAGGACATCCTCGATAAGCGTCACCCATGTCATCGGAACCTTGAAGACCATGCCGAGACAAGCACAAGGAACTTCTTCCTTCTCTCGGATTTTCTGCACCACGCCGATAGTACTAACCGTCATTAGAATAAATGTGAATACGTCTCGTGCTATACCGCCGAGGTTTGCAAGATACAAGACCGCTAGCAACAGTTCGAGAAATGGGTAGACGAAAGCATAAACGCGGGAGCGTTTCGCAACAACATCATACGTGCCGTAGGCGTCTGCAAATGCTTGTATGTTGAATATCTTGAACAGGCTGAAGATGAGAAAGAATGAGCCCATCATCATCCGCATTGAAAATGGAGCATCGAGTTGTCCATGGATGATGGAGGTGATGATTGTAAAAAGAATAATGGATGAAAAGATTACGATAAGAGGTAGGAATTTTTTCAATCCCGTAGCAGAAGAAGGTGCTGTTCCTATTCGTGTAGCTTCTACAGGTGCGTGATGATCACAATAGTAATGAACAAGGCCAGATCCATCGGCTTTGAGGAACGTTGCATCCATGGAACATTTTTCGCAAGTGTGATTAATTTTGTTCATAATATTTTGATCTATAGATTAAAATTAATAACCAAATTATAACGATCGCCCATAATCCAATCCATACTGCAGGGGTTCCCCAGTAAATTCCAAACGGGAGCGTATAAGATGATACCGGAAACAAAAATGGAGTAGGGAAGAAATTGGGTGTATGGAAGGGTATGTCCATCAAAATATGAAACCCCCATCCAAGCATTGGCAAGTACCATTTTTTCAGCAAGAGAGACAGTATCAAAAATACGGCTCCAAAGATTACGAGGCTGTGGGTAAATGGATACACAAGTGCCGAAAGATCAGTTCCGTTTACCAGCGCATGATGGTCGAGAGATCCTAAAAAGATTGCGACGAGCAAAGGGGCGCCAAATGCCAGAAGGTCGGGCATGATGCCCCACCAGAAAGCCTCAAGAATCTTTTTCCATTTTTGCTTATCCTTGCGCAGTGTTTTTTGCAGTGCAATATTGTAGATGCCGTGAGCAAATATATCCATATTATTTGCGCTTGAGGCGATACACTTTTAATATCTCAACCTTTGCTTTTTCTGCTGCACCTTTTTTCATTTGACCTACTACACACGTACATAAATGATGCTCCATGAGAGCATCCTCAATCCCTGACAGTGCTTGTTTCACTGCCGAGGTTTGGGTAATAATGTTAATGCAATAAACACCTCCATTCACCATCTCTTGGAGTCCCCTTATTTGTCCTTCAATAATTTTAAGTCGCTTTATAATCTTTTCTTTATTATGGGTATGATGTTCCATACGCTCTAGTATATACCCCCTAGGGGTACTGTCAAGAAATTATAAAACTGCGAGCTCCCCCGGCAGGGATCGAACCTGCGACCAAACGATTACATTTAATTCATCATTACTGATGGCATGGACTATATCATCTTCATGATACTAATTCGCATTAGTATTTTAGAAGTGAGGCGCTTCCCGCGAAAGACGAATCTTTCGAAGTACTCCCCGAAGGGATAGTCTCTGAACCTTTCCTTTGACTCGCCAAAAGCGATCTCAGGACTTGGCTGCTGATTACCCTCCCTCGAATTCCTCGGGATAGGGCTTCCAGCAATTCACCTCATTTTCGACCTAGATTTTTCTAGGAAGCTGCGTAATGCCTTCGTGTACTTCCATATGACAATTGGCGCAAAGTAGGATACATTTATCGATTTCTTCTTGGAGCTTAGCCCAAGATCGAGTGAGTCCTTTGGCAGAGATTGTAAAATCTTTTTTCTTAGGATTCAGGTGATGAAAACTCAAGGCACGCGAACATTTTTTATATCCGCATATTTGACATTTTCCTCCTTTGTAATCCCGAGCCATTGTTCGCAATTTCTTGCGACGCTTCTTTACTGCCTCTCGCATATAAACGGCACGATCAGCATAGGTTCTAGTTTCTTTGCGTGGCATATACGATTGTAGTATACCACAAGAACTATTGTCCACAGTCGTTTGCTCTACCGCTGAGCTACAGGGGAATGTTTTACGCCCTTGAATGTTTTTCTAGGATACGTGCCCACCTCAACTGAAAGCTTTGATGGGCACGCGCAGTGTATCAAAAAACAAAAAAAGTGGCAAGGCTTACCCTTACCACTTTAACCCGTTAGCCACCCACTGGGCACTAACCAAAACCTACTCCAATACCCACTGCTCGTTGCTGATAACTTCTGTTTTGTAAAAAGCCTGTCCGTTTGCATCTGTTTCCACAAATACGTTAATTGTAGTAGGCACCACCTTTTTAACCCAATGCAGTGTCCGTGTATAAACTTGCGTAGTAGACGTAGTAACGGTAGTACTTGTTTGGGTCGCAGGAGATACTGCAGCTGAAGTGTTTACTCGATTCATTGCAAGGTTTGGATCACTATAATCAATATCGCCAATAGTTATATTGTTGGTACTGATATAGTTGTCGCGAACATGCTTTGGTGTTGTATACGTGTACTCCTGATTATAACCAATAGCATTCACCGGAAAGGAGATGTTGCCACCACCCCATGGAGTATTCACTGAAATATTCACACCGTTGTTATTGAAAGAAAATCCGTTGTAATTGTACAGATACGATGTTTGGTAGTTATTCCGATGAGCGTTATTGAAGCCATAACCTCCCCACGTAGTACGCAGGTTATTGTTACCACTCCAACAAAAATTATTGACTGCGCCCAACTGGGCACAAACCGAAAGGGCTGCAAGTACGAAACCTGCGCATATAATGAGCTTTTTCATAGTCTTTGTTTTTCTTTTACTATGCGCCCAACCCGGATAAATGTCAACTGTCCCAACAAAAAAACCGCTTACGCGGACTTTTCTGGATGAGTTACTACATAGCGACGCGCCATGACAATAATCACCGTGATCAAGATAATAATTGCAATCCATCCCCAAAGGGTTTGTGGAAAGAATCCAGCTCCGAATACCGATGCTCCCAGGACACTCTTTGAGCCTCCATGATAACTATCACGATCTGATGCTGAAATGGTCCCGCCTTCGTAGAAGAGGGTTGCTGTTGTTTTTACTTCAGTTGTTCCGTCTCCGATAGCACGAGCAGTAAAGGTTACTGTTTTCAATGCCCCAGGGGCTACACGTCCTGCGATATACGAAACGGTGTTGTCGCGCTCATTGTAATCCATATCGAATGAACTTCGTACGAATTCATATTGCTCGGGAAGCTGAATAACCAACTCGGCATTTTGAAGACTCTTACTATTTGTATTTTGATACTTTACAGTAAAAGTAACTGAGTCGTTTATATTTGTTCGAGCTTGTTCATCACTGATCGAGATTGCAACACCGTTTTTGTGAGTTGCACCACCCGTCATCACTGTGTTTTTTGCGGCATCAATAACTTTTGTAGTAACGGGTTTTGTAATATTAGGAATAGTAACTACCGTACTGTTTGAACCATTAGTTCCAGGAGTTGTACCGAGAGTATAGACCGTTTTCACTTGGCCATACGTTGTGAACGCTTTCGCAGGAGTTCGATAAGTACCTCCGTTGTACTTCATCACTACTTGATAAGAATACTGCGTACTTGGGTCAAGGTGATACAAAGTAAAGGTATTATTTTGAGTTCCTGGCTCTTGCTTGTTATAAGGAGAGATCATAACCACACTGGTTGTCGTATTCATGTATTCAACATACAAAACAGGCAGTTCACTATAGGTATAAACAGCACCAGCTGAATTAAATGATGTCATGACGGTTGCTTGATATTGCTGAACATCACTCACTCCGTTAGAGGTAAATACGGGCATACCAGATGCAGCCATAGCTAATACTGGTGTTGCAAGAATCACAACGACCATAAGCGCTATTGAATTAATGAATTCTTTTAGAGTATTTTTTAGAGTCATACCACTATATTAGCATATATAAGGTTATTTGTCAAGTAGCTTGTAGTCACCTACAGACGTCCGTTTGAGGCTTATAATACAAGCCCCAATTCCCAATTTCTGACCCAATTCATGTACAATTCCACGAATATAGGTACCCCCTGAAACCTCTACGGTAAAAAGCACCAAGGTGATTCTTTCCTTCTCTTTAAGAGAGGGTCGCACGCCGAAGGCGGCTGGGAGAGTACACCAAGCCTTAATAGTTTCTTCTTGTCTAAAATCACCTGTAACTTTTTTGATATTTCCAGTAACCTCTTGGACCAATTCCTCTATTGCAATGGATGCCATACAAATATTTGAAATACTTTTTACGGCCACCGTCTGTGTAGGAATTTCCAAACCTTCAAGTCCACCCTCACGAGCAATTGTGTGCATCTGCTTGCCGTTAATAGTTTTTGAGGAATATGGGGGGTATTTTTGAGAGAAGGTACCTATGAATTTAGCGAGCATCGTCCTCACCCGGCCGACTTCGTCTTGCTTTGCACAAGTGTCCCCTTGCACCCTCTCCACTATCGTGGAGAGGGTTCCAGTAGGGAGTCCTAATACATCATACGTATCAGTTTCAATTCCAAGAATCGCTGTGCATTCATATGTTTTTGGTAATTTAAGAAACTCATCTTTTCTATGCACCATATCCCCTGCAAGGACAACCAACACCCCGCTTGCCATAGGATCAAGGCGTCCGGCATAGGTCATTTTTTTAGTTTGATATTCTGAATGTGATTCCTTGAATCTATTGATGCATTCCAGGGGTGTTTCACCCACTTGTTTATCCAGTATTAAAATATCACCCAATTTCTCGATCATGCTTGCAGAATAGCATAAAATACGTATAATGAGGGTCTTAATGAGTAAATTAGACAAGATCAAAATCAATGACGCTATCCGGTCCGCAGAAGTTCGAGTGATTTCTGACGATCTGGGAAACCTCGGTGTCATGAGTACTCGCGATGCGATTAAAAAAGCCAAGGAGTTAGGACTCGACCTTATCGAGATCTCTCCGGACGCTATGCCCCCTGTAGCCAAGATTATGGACTATGGGAAATTTCAGTATACCCAAAGTAAGAAACAAAAGGAGATCAAGGTGAAGACCAAGGCGGCCTCTGCTGCAGGTGAAGTAAAGAATGTTCAGATCAAAATGGGTACAGGAGAAGGAGATATTGCCATCAAGGCTAAAAAGGTGGATGAATGGCTTACGGACGGATCACGAGTAAAAGTAGAGCTTTTCCTCAAAGGACGGTCTAAGTACATGGACAAGAAGTTCCTCCAAGAGCGCCTTGAACGTATCATTAAATTCATTACGGTTCCCCATAGAATGGTAGATGGGTTCAAAGATAGCCCTAAAGGGATTGTAGTTACCCTCGAAAAGCAAAAGTAGCCCCCAGAAGGGCTCTTTTTGTTGACATATATCATTATTTTTGCTACACTCCCCAAACGTATGAAAACGAACAAATCCTACACGAAACGGATTACTATCACTAAAAATGGAAAGTTGAAGACTCGAGCTCCGGGTATCAACCACTTTAATGCTAAAAAAAGTCGTTCAAGTCAGTTGAATGCTAAGGTGAAAAATGACTTCCCTATTAGCAATAAATCAAAAGCACGCTTCCTTCCAGGATTGGTTTAATTAGTTTAATTATTACATTATATGTCACGAGTAAAACGAGGTACATCTGCATTAAAACGACGAAAGAGTGTCCTCAAGGACGCTAAGGGTTTTCGTTTTGGACGATCACGCAAGGAAAAGGATGCTAAGGTAGCACTTCGAAAAGCTGGAGTCTACGCCTTCGCTCACCGCAAGGACAAGAAGTCAGAATTCCGAGGACTTTGGATGGTACGCTTGAACGCTGCTCTCCGACCGCTTGGATTCTCATTCTCTAAGTTTATGGGGGCTTTCAAAAAGAAAAACTTCGATGTAAACCGAAAAATGTTGTCTGAAATCGCTCACAACTCTCCTGCCTCATTCGAACGAATTATTGCTCAGGTTAAATAAATAGGTACTATAAAATCCGCCTCATCGGCGGATTTTATTTTTTCTCTCGTTCTTTTTTAACTACTGCAATCAACTGCTCTATCAACCGATTCGGGTCTTTATCAAATACAATGTTGTCATGAGGTCGTTCAATATCACGAGCCATGATATCACGAAGGAGCTCCACCGTGTCCCATGCACCCTCTAGGATCCCAATTGGCTTTCGTTCCTGGAATGCCACCGTAAACTCATGAATGGTTCCAATGCGTCCACAACCGAAGATTATGGCATCACTTGATCTCATTAATAGGAGGTCTGATCCTGCATACCCAAATCCGGTATACACAATCACATCAAGGTTATCTGTCGGCAAGCGATACACATTTTCATGTTCATAGAGGTTTGCAGCCGGAGAAAATCCAACCGTCATCCCCCCTGCATTTTTTGCACCACGTGCAGCCCACATTGGAAATCCAGCAACCGCACTACTGGTTGCAACACATCCATGAGACGCAATTTCTGCTCCAAGTTTTTCTGCCATATCTAATGCATCAACTCCGCAGTGCGAAGTTTCTCGTGCACCTGAAACACAAATTTTAATGGGAAGGTCTGTAGACTTTTTCATGTGTTTATTATAACTTGAAACAACAAAAAAGCGAACAAGGTTACTGTTCGCTTTTACTTCTCCAAAAATTAAATTACTAACGGGCGGTAGTGAGTAATGATCCACCACTATCAGCAACTCCTATTTTCCAGCCGGCATTCTCCAGTAATCTTTCGAACGACTTGTCAGGCTTTGTAGGGAAAAATTGCTTCAGATCTTCAAGGCTGGTTAATTTAACGCCCAAGCCATCTGAAAGTTCTTCAATATTTTTCGAAAGAAGCTTCTCATCAATAACGCGAACACCTTTTTGAACCTGAGCATTAATGAACACCATCAAGTTCGTAATTAATTGTGTTGTAGCCAGAGCCTCTTTTTCTGTTCTGGCAGCATTTGGACGCTCCACAAAGTTAAAGGCACCGGAATTTTCCGAAATATCCCAGCCGTGTCTTTCAAACAGGTCTTTTATGCGCCATTTGAAATCATCGGGGAATTCACCGGTTAAAGCAATACTTCTTTTTCCTGCTTGCAAATCCTTGTTAATCTCCTCAATAATTTGGTTTGCTCTGTAATCTTCACTTGCAAAGGATTCTTCTGGTGTTACCGGAGTCTTCATTTTTAAATTGGTTTTATTTTTTGAATATTCCGAAACAGCATAGCATTTAAATGCTATGCTGTCAAGTTCACGTGTTAGAAAAATAACTCTACCTTCTCCGCTTCGCTTGGTGCCACGGCGTGCACCCCCACTTGATCCCGCAATCGCTGCGCAAGGAACATTTGTGACTTCGTTTCACCCATCACACAAAATACTTCCTCAATATTACTTTTGATCGCATCCACAAATTCTACGAGCTGATCAGATCCTTTGTGTCCTGAATATCCAGAAATTGTGTCTACATGGCAATTTACATCAACCACATCTCGTCCAATAGTTACTGTTTTTGCACCCTCTTGAAATCTACGTCCCAAGGTGTTTACGGCTTGATACCCAACAAGTAGCAGTGTCGCACGAGATTCGCTTGCATGGCGACGCGCATGATGAATAATACGTCCTCCGTTCATCATTCCTGACCCTGCAATGATAATCTTTGGATCTGGAGCCTCATTAATCGCCTTAGACTCGTCTCGAGTTTCTGTAGTAATGAGTCCTGGGCAATTAAAAATATCGTAGGTCTTTGCAAGGTCGCGAGCTTCTTTGTTCAAGAAATCAATATGCTTACGGTACACTTCAGTAATTTTAATTGCTAATGGCGAATCAAGGTAAATAGGAAGCTTAGGAACTCGTCCTTCTTCGATTAACTGATCCAACTCGAACAGTACTTCTTGAGTACGTTCAAGCGAAAACGAAGGGATCATTAATGTTCCGTGATTTTTCACCGTGTCCTGGATGACCCGTGCCAAATGGTCGCGGCGATCGTCTTTATCATCATGATTTCGATCACCATAAACCGATTCCATGAGGAGGAAGTGTGGCTGCTCAGAAACTTCCGTGTCTCGCAAAAGAGGTGTTGGAGTATTTCCAAGGTCTCCTGTACACAATAATTTTTTGCCTTTAAAATTAAACTCCATCATAGCAGAACCCAACACATGCCCAGCATCGTACATTTTTACAGATAGATCTGGAGTAAGGGCAATCAGATCATGATACGGAATTATTTTCCACTGACTCATAGCCTGCGCAATATCAGACTCTTCGTATAAATTTTCTACTCCACGAATTTTCGCATCATCCTCAAGGAGTCCGATAGCGTCCTCGAACATAAGCCTTGAAATATCTCGGGTTGGTTCCGTTGAATAAATTGGACCACGAAAACCGTCCTTCACCAATTTAGGAATTTTACCAATATGGTCCGAGTGTGAATGGGTCACAAACAAGGCATCAATACTTGTAGGATCGTATAAAAAAGGCACCCAGTTTTTATCTTCGTTCTTTTGTTCTCCTTGATGCATACCACAGTCAACAAGGATTCTTTTGTTATCTATTTCAAGTAAAAAGTTGGCTCCGGTTACTTCTCCTGCGGCTCCGTAAAATGTTATGTATGCGTAGTGTTGTTTTTCTGCCATGTAGATGTAAATGCAATTATTATGAATGCGCCAAGTATAGCACAGAGGACGTCAAATACTGTGTCCCACGCCCCACCAAACCCAACGTATGCTGGCCACCATACATGCCCCAGTCGTTCAAATAATTCCCAAGAAACCCCAACCACTAATGCCAGTATTGGAATCATTACCCCCCTTTTCTTTTGGGTCACTGCATATCCAAAAAACGCCACACTCATGCCTCCAATGATGTGGAGGAGGCTGTCGTACCACCAGAAAATATAGTAAAAGCTCAGTTTCGTAGCCATTACATGCAATAAAAATACCAGGCAGACTATTCCCAGGAAAGCAGCAAGGTTTTTGGCGCGACTTGTCATGGTGTGAGTATACCTCAAATTCCATCAAAAAACCCGCCTCATGGCGGATGTTTTGGTAGTCCTTGCACTCGTAAAAGAATCTGACAACATCGTTAAAGATGGTTGTCTTGAGCACTGCCCCACGGGGTAATGCTACGCAGATTCCCTAAAAGAATTTGTTCAGAAATCTTTTTCGATACAAGAACTAGATTCATTATAGCATGTTTTTGAAATGTGCAAATTGTTTATTTTTTCACAATTTTCTGAGAAGAAAGGTCGTGCACTGATTCATAATCAAAGACCTCCTCTGGAGTGAACCATAGGGCAATTTCCTGGTTTGCTTCTTCAATATTTCCAGATGCATGCACGATATTGTGTAAACCATACTGATTATCATCAGAAAATCCATAGTTCATATGAGCATAATCCCCTCGGATCGTTCCTGGGTTTGCAGACTTTGGCTCTGTAGAGCCTACCATTTTTCGAACGATTTCTACAGCTTTTACCCCCTCAAGGACAAGCGCGATCACTGGACCGTCTTTCATCATCGCAACAGTATTCTTAAACACTGTCTCGCCGTGGCGCGAGATGACAGTACCAATTGTTTCATAATGATGATGAAATTGTTCATCTGTAGGTGTAAGCATTTTAAGCCCTGAAATCTTTAGCCCTACTCGTTCAAAACGAGTAAGAATTTCTCCAACTATAGCTCGCTGTAAAGCGTGTGGCTTATAGATAACTAGTGTCTTTTCTATATGATTATTCATAGGATATTCGTTAATTAATGAACCACCACTATACCAAAAAACCACTGGGTTTACCAGTGGTTTTTTGTGTTACAAACTAAAGTCCTTATCGATGCATCCATGACGAGCATGGAATACACTTGAGGTAAATAATTTTGTAAATGTTCCGTCTGGATTCTTCTGATCAATGGTTACAAAGTAATCAGCCTTGGGAACGAGGATATAGTACCCTCCGGACACCTCAGTTACTCGCTTTGCAACTTCGTGATTCAGTGACGCACTCCAAACACGTACAACAGCTCCTGCAAATGGCATACCACCCTTGGTAACCTTACCTGCATACACTGGTCCATATCCATAGACTTGGATAAGGCCGAGGACTACATACAATGCTGTCACCACATAGTTCCACCAAATAGGATTAAAGTAGGTGATCATAATCGATATGAGGAATCCCATAACGAACAGTGCGTTGAAGACCCATGCGTACTTGGTTTGGCCTCGTACCAAATATTTGAGGAACGACATCTTATGCTTCTGAACCTGATTCCAATCAGTTCCTACTGGATCCATTGGGATATTCATAGTCACTACTCGACCCTCATCCTCTACAGTAAACGATTCACCAAAGTACAATCCATCGTATACCTCATCACTTACTCGTCCAGCAAGGTGTGCTGATGGGAACTGATAATTTGTTTTGCCTACAACTATTTTATAGTGACCCTTTGGTAGTACAAATCCAAATCGTCCTTCCATATCCGTAAGCTGATTTTTAACTTCTTGGTTTGTTGTAAGGTCAATTACTGAAACATATACCGGATCTAGGGGTTCCTTAGACTTGCTATCATACACTAATCCTCGAATCTTCTTACGCCCCCATACAAAGGTGATCAGCATATGCGATATTCGAGCAATGATTCCAGGGATAGCTGACGTCAATCCGAGAAGCGCTAGTCCAAGGAGTAATCCTCGTGGATCCTTCTGTTCAGGATTATTGGGACTATCTACTGGGGTTATGTCCAGACTAGGGCCAGGATTTGGGTTTGGATTTGGGTTTGGATTTGGATTTGGATTTGGGTTTGGATTTGGATTTGGATTTGGATTTGGCGGGTAGGTACACAAACTATTCTGAGCCAAAGCATTTGGGTCCGGGTTGTAATTACTTGCTACAGGGTCCTTACATCCGTAGCCTTTAAGTAATTTATGGGTGTTTATTATAGTACAAGTCTTTGAAACTGATGTTCCTTGAGCAAATGAAACAGTCCCGCTTGGTGCACAGTCTCCAGAAAATGTTGCCGTGTAATCAGGCGACGCTTGTTCGCTTACCACATAGGTATGCGAAGTACTATTATTTACAATAATAGTACTTCCTGCTGCTGATCCTGGAAATGGAGAACTTCCAACATTGTTACCGCCTTCTTTAACATAGATCGTGAAATCGCTCGACACTGCAGTTCCACCTACTACCTGTTTATATACTCTCAAACTAGGCGTATTTCCTCCTATTGGAGGTGTAGGATTTTCACAATCGGAACTCGGTCGCCAATTAGTGGTGAGTCCAGCAAAACCAACTTCTGGAGAAGCGAGCTGAATCCATCCAAAGTTTTGTGCCCAAACCTGACCAGTAATCGCTCCTGTAGTAATATCGATATTCGGTGAAATAAGTGCGTTTGTCGGATTAAAATTAATCCATCCTGTATTTTCCCCCCATGCATAGCCACCGAGGTTTCCATCACAAGTATTAGTAACCCCTGATTGTGATGGATTCATATTAATCCATCCTACGGTCTCACCCCAAACATATCCTGTAATGGCCTGATCGGTGACTGTTGCCCCAGCATTGGTTGGCATCCAGTTAATAAGATCCTTTACCAAACTAGTATCAATGTCGAGATCTATGAACTGTGACCATTTCAGTGTTCCGTCCATATTCCCCGCAGCAAAAGACGTAAGCGCAAATCCGAAAACGGCGATACCTGCTGCAGCGACTATGAAAATGTTTTTTATAAATGAGCGCATGTAAAATATTATCTAAGGAGGAGATTGCTAATAGATGAAACAATCGGGGAAATAAATGATCCCGCGAATAAAATAACTAGTATCATAATAACAAATCCATACCCATGCATCAAGCGATGTGACCATGATTGATACTTGGGAAAAAGCGCACCCAGGATATGATGACCGTCCAAAGGAGGCAGCGGAATCATATTAAATACGAACAATGAAATATTTATCGTAACAATGAGCACCAGAAGCTGATTCCCTGTAATATGAAAAGCAATTGCGCCAAGGATTGCAAAGAGTATGTTCGTCAACGGACCTGCTACCGCGACCAGTGCAGGACCCCATCGTTGGTTTTTCAGAAGGCGTACCGTAAAAGGGACCGGCTTGGCCCAGCCGATAATAAACCCCGAGCCAGAAAGGATACAGAGTGCGGGAAGGATTACCGACCCGAGCCATTCCATATGCGAAATAGGGTTCAGGGTAAGCCGACCTGCCAAACGTGCCGTCGGGTCGCCTAACCAATCAGCAACGGCCCCGTGAGCAAGCTCATGGAAAACAATAGAAATTATCAAAATAATAATGAGAAACAGGGTGGTAACAATATCCATGACTATAGTATAGTATATTCTATGAAAAAATGGAGTATCGTTACCAGTATGCTTGTAATAGCAAACCTCTATGCGTTTAATTACGTGCAGTTTTTGGAGCCAGCAAATACTTTGGCGGTCTCCTTTCTAGATGTGGGTCAAGGCGATGCTATTTATATTCGTACACCTAACGGAAACGATGTACTCATCGACGGAGGGCCTGATGACACGGTTATTCAAAAACTTCATGAGGTCATGCCAAGTTTTGATAAGGATATCACTATGGTAGTCGAAACTCATCCTGATAAGGATCATATTGCAGGACTGGCACAAGTATTTGAACAGTACGAAATAAAAAACTTCCTGCATTCTGAAGTTTCCTCTGGAACAAGTTTCGATATCGCACTACAGGATCATGCAGCAGCTGAATCTGGAATGGGTACTATCATTGCGCGCCGCGGAGAGCGCTTTATCCTTGATAAAAAATATGGTGTGTATCTAGACATTCTTTTTCCTGACCAAGACACCACCCATTTCAAAGAAACCAATGATGCATCTATTGTTGCACGACTTGTGTATGGAGATACATCATTTATTCTGAACGGAGATTCACCTATTTCAGTTGAACAATTCTTATCAAGGAATGATCGCCAAGGTCTCAAATCTACGGTTTTGAAACTTGGACATCATGGATCGCAAACATCAACCTCTGATGAATTCCTTAATCAAGTAGCCCCTGAGTACGCCATCGTTTCTGCTGGAAAAAATAATTCATACCATCATCCTCACCCGTCGGTTATTGATCGAGTAAATTCTCGCCAAATCAAAACCCTATCAACGATAGGGTTAGGCACCATTACCTTCGAGACTGATGGTGTAGGAATCTGGCAAAAATAAAATACTCCCTATTTCATCAATGTAGCACGCGATGAAATAGGGAGTATTTTATTTTTGCCAGCAACCTTTAGATAAGCTCAGCGTCTTTCAAAGCTTTATAAATACCCTTCTTTGCAACCGTCTTCATTCCTTTTGCAGAGATAGTCAGGGTTACTTTTTGGTTGATTTCAGGAACAAAATAGGTCTTCGTCTGGAGGTTTGCATAACGTCGTCGGGTACCTGTTGGGTTAAATTTGGTAGCACGAACACGGTTAGAGTATCCTCCACCTACAATTGATGACTTCCCAGTTATTGCGCATTGTTTTGCCATAGTGGACTTATACTAGCATATGGGTGTAAAATTGCAAGCATGAAACACTACCAACCAATGACCTTTACTATCCCTGGACTCAAAGGGATTTCAGCCAAAACCATCGAAGAACACTTGAAACTGTATGCTGGCTATGTAAAAAATGCCAACCTTATCCTTGATAAAATTGAAGAATATATGGCAGATTCTGAAGCAAACGCCTATATATTAGGAGAACTCCAGCGTCGCTTTAGCTTCGAATTCAATGGTATGCGCAACCATGAGCATTACTTTGGGCAGCTTGAAGGCGGAGCTGAAGCGCTTTCTGAAAATTCAGCCTTGCGATCAGCTATCGAGTCTCAAGCACCATCAGTTGATGTCTGGCTTGCAGGATTCAAGGCAATTGCCCTTACTCGAGGAATCGGCTGGGCAATTCTTTATTGGGATCCTGTTATGAAACAACTTACGCATGGATGGGTAGATGAACAACACCTCGGGCACTTAGTGGGACTTGTTCCAATTCTTATGCTTGATATGTGGGAACATTCATATGTCGCTGATTACCAACCCAGTGGTAAAAAGCAGTACATCGATGATTATTTTTTAAATATCAATTGGGATGTTATTGAAAATCAATTCATCCAAGCAACAAAAAACGCCTAACGGCGTTTTTTGTTTAAAGCGTTGGAATCAGTTCAGGTTCCACGATTGGATCTAGTTCTGGAATCACTTCTGGATCAGTCGGGACAGGAGGTTCTTCATTTGGATCAGGATTAGGAATTGGGGTCGGTGCTGGACTAGACCCTGTCTGTGTCGCATCCAAAATCGCATTGATTTGTGCTTCGTTCAAACAAGTGCTCCCAACGCACAACTCGTTCGTATGAATACGTCCTACAAATAAATCAGTGATGCCGTTTGCAACATCCGCAAACCATGCAAGAAACGCTGATTTTTCAATAACCGCTCCCGCTGCTGATTGGATATCTCCAATCTTAATATCCAACTCCTTAACCGCCTGTATCGTAAGTAGGTTCAATCGTCCATAGTTAACTTGTTTGTAGCCATCACGATCAGTCACTACCAAGTCTGGGAATTGTGATTCAACGTTCTGAGCAAGTACTCCGAGTTGTTCTGTGTTGCCTTTAAAGCCTCTGCTTTGGGCAATGTCATTCCAGTCGTAGGTTACTAGGTTGATGTTGGTGAATCGGTCAAGGATATCAGTCACAGGTACAATGTTAGTCTTCAGGCGTTCATCTGATGAACAGGTTCCTGTAATGGTTCCTCCACTGAAGTCTTTGAGACAGCCATCTACTCCTGCTTGACCTACACGGATATCACCAAAGACTTCGAGTCTGTCTCCGTTAGCTGGAGATACACCAAGTCCGATGTTGTCTGTTGTATCGTAGAGAGTGACACGGTTGGTTGCTGGATCACGTTCGAATGGTGATACGGGTTCCCAGTTACCGGTTCCTGTTTGACCACCTGTTGGGTCGGTCCAGAAGAAGAGGTTACGTGTGTCTGAAGTGTAGACCATTGCGGAGTAGTTGTCTTGGGAAGGAATATTTTTTGTAGTATCTGGTCCTAGTAATCCTTGTAGTGTTGTTAGATCCGTACTCGGAAAAAATGCATAGGATGCAATCGGCCCACTCTGGTCAGTCACACTAGGACCAAAGTTAACATTGTAGTCAGTGGTAATCTGAATAAACGGACGATCAGGAAAGGCAAGGTCTCCGCCCACTCCTCGTTCAGTAACACCAATATTCATAAACTGATCCGTAGTATTTGCAGGTGTTTTGTCATACCAAATATCGATATACGCGGCACCACTTGAGGCAGTCACTGGATTTACTGGATCAGCCTGGTACCCAGCACCAATTTCAAGCTTCGCAAGACCAGACGATGTATTGTTAAACCATTGATTATAGAGACTCCCGTCTGGATGGTAGGACCCAAGCGATATCCCCTCCTCGTCCATGGCAAGTCTGGCTGTATTGTATAACGTTCCTGCACTGGGATCATCCGCAGCGTTGGTGGTCATTGAAATCTGTCCATTTCCACTTACATCATAAGCAACTCGAAACCCTGCAGAAGAAGTACCCACGGTATCATACAATCCAAATTCCACGACTGAATCAGCTAACTGCATATAATTATTCCATCCTGTCGTGGTGCTATTGAACCCTGCAATAATACCCTGGGCACCAAAGAGCGTCCCGTCATCGTTGGCTAAATACGAACCATCACCGCCTACATCCTGAAGTGAGACAAACGTTCCACTTACCGCCAGCGTGTGCGTTGGCGCATTGGTACCAATACCAATTTTATCAGTAGTGTTATAGGTATACCCACTCACAAGGTCTTGTTGCCATGACTGTCTAGTACTACAGTTACCACTACCTGGTATACAAGTTGGATCCAATGTCTCTCCTGGTAGATACTGAGTTCCAGGAG
>CALRGS010000005.1 GCA_943357975.1 Candidatus Nomurabacteria bacterium
GTATACAAAAGAAACGATATCGACAACCCGATAAGGAATAATATTGGGGATGCTGACACGATTCCCATAAACGCTTTAAGTTCTTTATTCATGGAATAAGTGTATACCAATGCCATTTTTGTGCAAGAAAAAAGCCCTGGATACCCAGAACTTAATCCTTCGCCTCGCCCCAGGTTTTACCGTGGGAAATTGATACATCGATGGGTACTCTCCCCGTCCGCCATTCGGCGGATCGCCCTTCTCTAAAAGAGAGGGATATATTCCCCCAGTCCTTGGTAAGGACATTCTCCATAGTCTCCTTGATAAGCTTTTCAGCCTGTTCAATAACCTCATCCTGTACCTCAAATACCAACTCATCATGAATCTGCATAATCATAACTACCTTACCATCCAATCCTTGGTCCCTAATAGCCTGATCTACATGCAACATCGCAAGCTTAATAATATCAGCCGTAGTTCCTTGGATAGGAGCATTTCCTGCTGCACGTTCCGCCATCGCCTTGATAAAAGGAATCGAGGATTTCAGTGCTGGGAAAAATCGCTTACGACCGAAGAGTGTTTCCGTATACCCAAGTTTTTTCGCATTAGTAAGCACCTCCTCCATATATTCTGAGAGCTTCGAGAGTTGTTTAAAGTATTCATCATAGAACGTCTGTGCATCTGCGCGACTCGTTCCCAGGTTTTTCTGAAGCGAAGTCACCCCCATTCCGTACAGGATCCCAAAGTTAATTACTTTGGCCTTGCGACGCATATCACTGGTTACTTCGTTTTCTGGAACATGAAAGACTCGTGATGCAACTGAGGCATGAACGTCTTTACCTGAAATAAATGTATCCATGAATATAGGATCCCCTGACAATACCGCAGCACTGCGCAATTCAATTTGTGAATAATCTGCAGATACCAATGAATACCCTTTGGGTGCAATAAATGCATTACGAATTTTCTTCCCCTCATCTGATCGAATAGGAATGTTTTGAATGTTTGGGTCTTTACACGAGAACCGTCCCGTTGCTGCACCCATCTGCAAATGTTCTGGGTGAAGCCGCCCATCATTGCCCACCATGGTTGGCATATTATCAATATACGTAGACAAGAGTTTCTGTAATTCTCGATATTTAAATATATCAGCAACAATAGGGTGCGTGTCTACTAATTTTTCAAGATCACTTTCCCGGGTCGAATAGGTCCCACTTGCTGTTTTCTTCACCCGAAATCCTTTAATGCTTGCGTGTATTTGCATTTCACCAAATAGAACCTCTCCGAGTTGTTTAGGAGAATTTACATTAAACTCATGCCCCACTTGATCATAAATTTTTTTCTCAGCAATTGTTAATTGCTCGTGGAGTTCTGTAGAGAGGTTTTTGAGAAATGTCGTATCAAGGAGTACTCCGTGTGTTTGCATCCCACTTAACACAGGGACGAGTGGAAGTTCAATATTTCTGTATACAAAATCTAAGTTATTTTTTTGAATTTCTTGATCAAGGACTTTCTTAGCATCATCAAAGTTATCTGTTCGTGTGTAGGAAAAAATATCATCAGCTGCTGGATTTGTTAGTTCCGAATTCAAAAGCCATAGGGCGATCTGGAGATCCCTTGGAACCTCTGGTGCCTGTTCTAGTTCTCCCTCTTCTAGAGGGAGCGACTCGGCGGTAGCCGAGCGTGGGAGTACTGCTGCAGGGGGAGAACCGGCACCCAGCACCTCTTTCAACCTCGTAACCAAACTCTTAAACTCAAACTCTTTAAGCACTGGCTCGATCACCTCCATATCCAATGTCTCTGACCAAACTTTTTCTGGAAGCTTAAATTCGATCGGCGCATCACGACGAATAGTCGCCAGTGTTTTTGAAAACAAAGCACCCTCCTCGTTATCCTCGAGAAGTTTTACGATGCGCTCCTTAATTCCTTCTTTCAATAATAATTCACGATCCTTACGAAGAGTCTTATATAGATTTTCAAGAGTTTTAAATTTCAATAATAAATCAGTTGCTGTTTTTTCTCCAATTCCTGGAACACCGATAATATTATCTGACGGGTCTCCACGAAGTCCTTTAAAGTCTGCAAGTGATTCTGGGCCAAACCCAAAGCGCGCATGCACAGCATCTTCGTCATAAATCACCGTATCGTTAATTCCTTTTTTCAAAGTAAACACGCGTACCTTTTTACCATCAACCAACTGGAGCGAATCCATATCCCCTGTCGCGATCAGTATTTCCAAGTTTTTGTCTTTTTTAGTTTGTTCAACAATGGTGCCGAGCATGTCGTCGGCCTCGAACCCGGGCATATCATAGATGGGAATAGAGAGTTTTTCGCATACATACCGAGACGATTTAATTTGTTCCACCAGGGCGTCGTCTGTTTTTGCACGATGACCTTTGTAGGCATCATAAGCTTCATGACGAAATGTTTTTTGTGGTAAGTCGTAGCACGCGATAATGTAGTCAGGTTTCCATTCACTAATAATGCGAATAATCATGGATACATAGCCATAGAGACCTCCTGTGGGCACTCCTTTGGAGCTCGTAAATTCAGGTAGGGCGTGATAAGCACGATGCAGTAATGCATGTGCATCTAATAGTACAATCCGCTTCTTTTCAGCTCCAGAGGTCTTTTTCATAAGGCCATTATAGCAGATACAAAAAAAGGCACCTTACGGGGTCCCTTTTTAATCTTAGTAAGCTCCTATTGGAGGGTATTTCTTGTTAAACCAAATTTGTACCTGCTTTGCAATAGCTTCTTCTGACACCGTTGAAGGTGTGTCGAAGATTAATGTGTTTTCGTTAATACTGAATACTTCAAAGTTAACACAGAAAGATTTTGGTGATTCCTGAATATCTTTCTGCCACTGCTCATTTGAAATATCAGGAATTATCACAACCTTGTTTTTATCATGATGTTTCAATTCATGGTTTTCAATAGTAATGAACTGGATACGTGATGGTTTTTCTTTTACGATGTTTCTTTGAATTTTAATATTCATTTTTCTTGTTTTGGTTCTGTTTCATCATATCACAAAACCTACACAATGTCAATATATCGCAACGCCTCCTCTTTGTGACGAAGCGTCACCTTTACTGCCCATTCTGGAATAACATCAATGATCTTTTCTGGCCATTCGATGAGGAGCATATTCTGCGGATCAGCCAGAAGCTCATTCCAACCAAGTCTTACTATTTCATCTGATGATTCAAGGCGGTACATATCACCATGAATCAACGCCCCCCGCAGCCCATCGGCTGTCGCCCCCTCTAAAAGAGTGGGTAAGGAGTACCTTTTATAAATCACATACGTAGGACTTTGAAGTGTTTCGGTGACTCCTAATTGTTTAGCAATTTCTTGGATAAGGGTAGTCTTCCCCGCACCTAGGTCACCTGAAAAAGTAATGAGTGTCGCATGGGAGTTTACCTGCTCGGCGGCAAAGCTTCGCTTTGCCGCCGCTATAACCTCCTCTGCAATTTGTGGTAGTTGTTCTAGAGAAAATTCCATACTTTGTATCATACTGATTCATATAGTTATGACAAGTTTGACTTATCACAGGAAAAGCATAGGATAAACAAAAAACAAATCTCATGACGATACTCTATTGCGCAACATTTAACCTGGACGGTACTCCTGTGGCGCTACAAGAATGCATCATGGTGTACGGCCCAAGGAAACTATTAGAAGCCGTCTCTTATTTAGTTGAAGTGACTTTTGAACACCCTTACTACAAGGAAATCCTTGCTCAGCCGAACAATAAACTTTCTTTAAGGAATATTGTTGGTGTTATCGTTGATTCAAAAGAGCACCTTACTAAAGAAGAACAGGTTTATTTACGAGAATACTTCTGCTTATTATTTCGAAGGGAGTGCGCCAAGCGCGTTGCTACCCCAAAAGAGAGGTTGGTCATATAATGACAACCTCTCTTTTTATACACAAAATCCCCTCACGGGGATTTTGAAATTTGGAGCACTCGACATAGAACGTTTGAATTGAAGTATCGATTACTTTACTTTGTTGGAGGAGTAGGCCGATACACCATGTAATCGTTCCCAGTCGCTTGCATAGGTGCTGCATCTATAGGATGAGCTACCTGGCTATTCATTACTACACGTGTTTGGTTTTGTCGCATAAAGTGACGTGCCAACACAATGATGAGGAGGATGACCAAGAGAATGATCAACCATCCACCAAGTGATGTCGGAAGTCCCAATCCGAAGACTGAAGCTCCGAGAGTTGATCCTCGGGTTGTGAATTCATCCGAATCATAAGCAATTGCATTTTCAGTTGCAGTTGTCTTTGGATTTTCGAATGCCATAATTGCTTGCGCAACAACAGGTTCACCATCCTTAAGGAATCCAGCTGTTCGTGTAGTAACCGTCATCTCACCTGTGTCGCGTGACCCAAGGGAATCAATTTCTACAATAACACTGTGTCCGTCATGGGTAATAGAGCCCATATCAGTATCAATAACATCCATTTGGTCAAAATTTACTTCGAGTACCAAGTTTTTCAAGGTACTTCCTGTAACGTTTTCCCATGAAACGTCATATCCGATATCAGTTCCAGATCGAACCGTTGTTCGGTTGTTATCAATCATTAATTTAATGAATTGACTTCCACCACCTGTTCCTACGAATACTGGAGTTACCGGATTAACGATAATAGTTCCGATCTTTGTAGTAAACGATTTGATAGATCCTCGAGTAGTTCCCTCACAGTTTGTTCCAACTGCTCGGTAGTAATAGGTCGTGTTAGGAGCAAGTGAGGTAAAGGCATAAGCCATACTTCCTGATCCATTTCCACGATTTGTAGAACCTGTTACAGAACCAAGGTTGTCCGTTCGTCCGTATTCAAAATACGTAGTAACTGAACATCCGTTGGCATTGTAGTACCCATCCACTACTGCTGTTGAGGTAGTAATTGCTACTGCACTCAAGCTAGTAATATCTGGACGCTCTTCCCCATTACATCCATAGTCTATACATTGACCATCTTCTGAGTCAGTATCGAAAGATTCTATTGCACCACAATCAGAACCATTACTATTAGTAGCACATGCTTTGTAGTAGTATGTTTCGTCTTCATCGAGACCAGAAAGGTTTTTAGAAAATGTTCCTGGTGATGATTTTGTTCCTGCATTCAAGGTGTAGTTCAAGTTATTTGAACTTGTTCCCCACTTGAAATAGATATCATTCGTGTCATTTCCATCATCGTTCAAATCTCCACGGAGCGTTGCTGAATCAGTATCAATACTTGTCGGAGACAAAGTATCTACTGAAGGAGCATCATCTCCTGATGAGCAAGGATAATCATTCCCACATGGATCACATGGATCACATGGATCCGCATCACCATAAAGAGTGAAGAATTTTGATTCACCATGATAAGTATCGTTGGCAACTGCTTGATATTCATAGTTTCCTCCTGGAAGACCCGAGAGGTTCTTTGAGATATTTTGAGCAGTAGTGCCTAGTGACTGATGAGTTGTTTCAACCCAAGCTCCACCATTGCGACGATATTTAAACCATGCTGAAACATTAGCTCCGTTTGGATTTACAAATCCCTTCAAGGTTACTGAACCTGAAGTATCTGAAAGTCCTGTTGGTGCATAGGTAGTAACACTTGGAACGGTCCCAACAACACCATTGTTTGAAACTTTGAATTGTACGGTAATCCCTCCTTGTGTTGACCAGCCTGCTGGAAGAGTTCCAATCAAGAGACCTGATCCGAAAAGCTCACCACCGTTCTGCCCGAAAGCAAGAGTTGTTGGCTGGCAATTTGGATTGTTTTTACAAGCCTGATTTGGATACCAATAAACCGCTGTTGGAATATAGGTAACAGATTGTGGCGCATCGATCACATTGATAGTTGCAGAATCTGTAACCGAAGTTGCATTATCTGCAGACAATGTCGCTGTGAATGCGTGCGATGAACTTGATCCACTATTTTGTGGAGAAAGTTTAATGCGTAGGTTCTGAAGGGCAACATCACCACTGTTGTGATAATAGATACCTACAGAAACTGTTTGTCCGGCAGCCGAATTTACTGTTGGACCCCAAGCCATAGCTCCGGGTTGTGCAGAATAGTTCGATACGCGAACCGTCTTCAAATCTCCTGACGTACTATTGATCACCGCACCTGATGCAAAAGCAACAGCTGAAGTCATACCAAAAGCTACCGCGAATGCGGTTGTCAAAAGTGTGAATTTTTTAATAAAATTTGTTTTCATAATGTTTATATTAACTAATACATTTATGAACTTTCGAGTGCTCCTCAAAAGCTCAATAAAAGGGATAATGCTAACCATCGCGGCGCATTACCCAACCTTTTACTTTTTACAACTACTGGCAACGGATACCGTTCCAAGTGGTTCCTACGGGACAACCACCGTTTGGAAAATCAGCAGGACCACCACCACTGTTAGTAGTGTTGTTACTAGCTGTTGTGAACAGGTTAGTCACATTTCCTCTTTGATTCGGTAGTCTAATAACACCGGTTCTTTCGAGTTGGTCAACAATAAACATTCCTGTTTGTAATACCAATCCTGTGGCTTGTATTCCTGTCTGTGCCTTGGACTGTCTCAAGAGTTTAGCTTGAGTGGCAGTTTGTTGCGCGGAATTCTTTTCCATGAATGCAACATCCTGGGTATTCCAGGCCGACTGACACGAAGTACAGGCAAGTTGGTTAGAACTGGTTGATGTAACCGTTGACACTGTTGCAGTTTGCGTAGGTGCCATGGCCGTAACAGTAGCAGGTGTAACCGTAACAACCGAAGGTGGTGTGTACGGAGCAACTGGAGTCCATCCCTGACCAAAAGGCGAGTTAGGAACACCTTTAGCATTTGAGCCATTGGTACCATTAGCGCCATTCAAACCAGCACCTGAAACACCGTTGTTGTTACCGTTGTTGTTACCAGCAATAACCAAAACATTCGGTTTCATCGCGCTCGCCAATGCAATTATCTGTTCAGGTGTAAACCCTCCAGACGTATTACCACCGGCTGTGTTACCACTGGCTGTGTTGTTAGGACCTGGAGTGGCCGCTGGTTGGCTATCAGCAATAAATTCGGCCGTCTTGTTAAAAACAGACAGTACCGCATTATCACCAAGACCGTTGAAGCAATCACACTTAGCAAAGGGAAACTTTCCTGTCGGGAAATCGAAATAAAAACATTCGAGTTTACCAACTGCAAGGTGATCAACCATACCAATACGACTTACTAAGTCACTACCTGCCCAAACATTTCCAGTCATCTGAACTGTCTGGCCCTTGAAATCAAACACTCCGCATTTGATGCTTTGCTCAATCATTGCTGAGTTTTTTTCAAACACGGCAGTTGTAAATTGACCTTTCGGGACAAACATTTCTGTTGCGCTGTTAATAGCAACTAGTGCTCTCTTCATAAACTTGGTGGCACTGTCGCCAGCTTCTTTTCCGAAACGCTCCGCATCTGCGCGAGTTATTCCGTTATGAAACTGGGTAATTCCTTGCGGAATAGTACCGTTTTTACGAAACGCTGTGTTTTCATCAGCGGAAGGCATGTACGGATTTGGGTTGTTTACGGTTTCCTGAAAATTGCTAGAGAGGATTCCTGTGGTTTGTGCGGACGTTACGTTCGCTGTAAAAAGTAAAATGACAAGGTACATGGGGATCTTTTTCATAATTTTTTTTGTTTTTTCTTTGAAGGTTAAAAAAATGAGAGAAAATAGAGTTTTTGGTTCTGGTACTATCTTAGCATATCCATACTTATTTGTCAAGGGGGTCCCCATGGGTGTCCGTCTGCTATAATACTAGGTAATTATGGTCACTTATCACGAGGATGAACAGAATAAATTGCTTGCTGATTTAAGATCCCAAGAGGAGGAGTCTCTGATCCAAAATACTGCCAACCAACTTGGCATTCCTTATCGTGATTTAAGTGGCGAAAGTATCAATGGTGATGCCCTCCGCCTCATCGAAGAACCCGCCGCACGTACGGCCGAAATGGCAGCATTCGCAATGGTAGGTAAAAAAATTGATATTGCGGTAAAATCCCCCACTAATGACAATGCCATAAACGAGATCAACCGACTTGAAAAAGAAGGCTATGAAACAACCTTGTCGATGGTATCGCAACGAAGCCTCGATAAGGCATGGGGCCGTTATCATGACATTTCACAATCAGAATCAGCTCGTGGAGGACTCCTTGATATTTCTGATGAAAACCTTCAGGAAATTGTTGCCCATGTTCACAAAAACGAAGACGTGCGAGAACGACTAAAAACTATTTTCGAGTCTCATGATACCCATCAGGTTTCTAAAATAATGGAAACGGTTTTCGGTTCAGCTATTGCCCTCGGGTCATCCGATGTACACCTTGAACCTGAAGAAACATTCACCCGACTCCGCCTTCGCGAAGACGGAGTGCTCCAGGAAATCACCCAAATCAATCCGGTTATTTATCAGAAGCTTTTGAACCGTGTAAAATTTATTTCTGGAATGAAGCTTACTAATACCGAAACTGCACAGGATGGGCGTTTTACTATTTTCTATAAAAAAATGGAAGTGGAGGTTCGTGTTGCCGTTGCACCTGGAGCTTATAACGAATCAATCGTACTTCGTATTTTGAACCCCGAAGGGCTCGCGCAGGACTTTGATAAGCTTGGTATTGAGCCAAGACTTTTCAAGATTATTGAAAAAGAAATTGCAAAACCCAACGGAATGATCTTGACCACCGGACCTACCGGATCAGGAAAGACAACAACTCTCTACTCATTCCTTAAACATATTTACAGTTCTGAAATTAAAATTATTACCATTGAAGATCCGATTGAGTACCATTTAACCGGAATTACTCAAGAACAAGTGCATCACGAGAAGGGGTTTGATTTCCTTGCAGGCCTCAGAGCAGCACTGCGTCAGGATCCCGATGTCATCATGGTAGGAGAAATTCGTGATAAAGAAACGGCAACTATTGCCATCAATGCTTCACTCACGGGGCACATGGTGTTCTCAACATTGCACACCAATGGCGCCGCAGGAACTATTCCCCGCCTCCTTGATCTCGGTATTCAACCAGGGATTTTGGCAGCAGCCCTTACGGTTTCGCTTGCACAACGCTTAATTAGAAAACTTTGCGTTGATTGTAAAAAAGAACTCCCTCTTACTCCTGAACAAGAAGCTCTCATTCGTGCAATTATTAAAAATGCCGAACGTATTGGTAAGGATTATGCTGCATATAATATTCATTCCGATATGCCATTTGTTACCTATGGACCTGTCGGTTGTGAAAAATGTGGAAATACAGGATACAAAGGACGTGATGGATTATTTGAAGCCATTCTCACTGATGATACTATCGCAAAAATAATGGCCAAGGTTCCCACACCAACAGAGCGTGAAATTAAAAAAGCTTCTGAGCATCAAAAAATATTTACGATGATCGAGGATGGTGTTATTAAAATTCTTTCAGGAATTACCTCGCTTGATGAAATTCAAGGTGTCGTAGACCTTGCCGAGGATGTTGGTGATACAAACTCCATCCCTGACCCTTCCTCTTTGCAAGAGGAAGGGAACCGCACCAGCGGAATCTCAAGTTCGGTTTCCCCTCTTACCAAGAGGGGGCTAGGGGGGGTTCTTCAAGAGGGAGAGCGATCTACAGCTGCGAGCGAACTTCACCACCACACCCCAACTCAAGAAACTGAAGAACTCCTTGTGTTAATTGATTACCTAAAAACCCTTGAACATGATTTAGAAAACCAACAAAGGCTCAATCATGAAGTTCATATCGAGGAGCAGCTCACCAGTATTCGAAATAACATAGAAACAATGTTACGGGAAGTAGCGCAATAAAAAACAAATTGCTACAGTGGTTCGGACCGCGAGTCATCCCGAAATGGAGACGAATGGTTGTTTTGAAAAACGCTTAGGACTTATTAAATTTACTTTGTCGAGTGCACACAAGTAGATTCAGTAGGCCCTAAGCGTTTTTATTGTGGCAAAACACTCCCCGCACAGCTAGCGGATGTGTTCAATAAAAAAACCGCCGATGAGGCGGGTTTTTTATCACCAACTATTCAAAAGCACTAATCTCAAATAAACCTTTCCACATCCTAAAACATGAACGGCCCACGGCAGATAAGGGAGCCCCCAGAAGACGGATCGGTACAAGCCGAAACACCAGAGGACCCTCTCAAACCGCAGACCAAGACCGCGAGATCCCGATTCATTTGAGATTACTACTTTCGAAAACAAAGAATAAAAACGGTGACAGGCATTACTATAGCAATCCATAATCTTTCTGCAACTTTCTAGTCTCTAATATAGCATATTCTTATTTAAAAGTCAAGTACCTCTTCAGCGATCGGCCTTATTTCATTGTAAAATAAGGGTTTTATAGAATATTTATTGATATTTGGTTTTTTTCTGATGTGATATACTTGTCCCATGTCATCTGATACCCCCACATCGTCCACAGCGTTATCCCCAACCAGTTCTGCTTCCCAAGTCCTTGATTCAGACTTGCGCCCTTCATCGTGGGAAGACTATATTGGACAATCAATGATCAAGGAAAATTTACGCATTCTCCTTGGTGCTGCAAAGACTCGTAATCATACTGCCGAACATATTTTGTTCTATGGACCACCAGGGCTTGGGAAAACTACCTTGGCACACTTAATCGCTAAGGAAACCGGGCGACAGATGAAAACGACTTCGGGCCCTGCTATTGAAAAAGTTGGAGACCTTGCAAGTATTCTCACCAACCTTTCACCTGGTGACATTGTGTTCATTGATGAGATTCATCGTTTGAATAAAATGATTGAGGAAGTTCTCTACCCTGCTATGGAATCGGGTGTCTTGGATATTATTATTGGTAAGGGTCCCAGTGCGCGTACTATCCAACTCGAACTTCCGCCGTTTACTATGATTGCAGCAACTACACGTATGGCGCTTATCTCTGCTCCCCTTCGATCACGATTTTCTGGGGGAACGTTTCGGCTTGAATTTTATTCTGTCGAGGAGCTTGCTGAAATTTTAAAACGTTCTGCAAAACGCCTTGCTATTGAAATTCCTGACGATGCGCTTATTGAAATTGCACGACGCTCACGAAGCACTCCGCGTACGGCAAACTATTTCCTCAAACGCGTTCGTGATTATGCTCAGGTTCATAACACACTTGTCACATTAGATACGGTTAAGAAAGCAATTGCGTTGGTGGGTGTGGACGAACTAGGGCTTACGCCCGCAGATCGAATGACGCTCGAAGCAATTATTTCCAAGTTTGATGGCGGACCGGTTGGAGTAAAAACTATTTCAGCGGCTACCTCAGAAGAGGAGGCGACTATTGAGGAAGTCATCGAGCCGTACTTGATCCAACAAGGACTCCTTGAAAAAACTGCGCGTGGGCGTGTTGCTACTAGAAAAGCTTACGAGCACCTTGGGTTTG
Source organism: Candidatus Nomurabacteria bacterium (assembly GCA_943357975.1). Taxonomy (GTDB): domain Bacteria; phylum Patescibacteriota; class Minisyncoccia; order Phycocordibacterales; family UBA1006; genus CAIXMG01. The sequence goes on from CALRGS010000005.1 coordinate 11,408, forward strand.
ATTATCCGGAGGGTAGACAAGAAAAGCTCCTATGAAAATACTCGGCATAGATCCAGGATATGAACGCCTTGGGGTTGCGGTGATTGAAAAACCTATTCAAGGAAAAGAGGTGGTGCTTTTTTCTGACTGCATCCGGACAAGTTCGAAGTCTAAGATGGCAGATCGGTTATTTGAAATTGGCCAGGCTCTATCATTGGTTATCAAGAAGCATAAACCAGATGCTGTTGCTATCGAGGAGCTCTATTTTGCAAAGAACACCAGAACAGCCATGACGGTGGCCGAAGCTCGTGGGGTCATACAATATATATGTAAAGAACAGGGGCTTGAGGTCTTTGAATACCACCCAAATACTATTAAAATTGCGATTACTGGGTACGGAGGAGCTAAAAAAGAAGACATTGCATTCATGATTCCTAAGCTTGTTGTGTACGATGGCAGCAAAAAACTGGACGATGAGCTCGACGCTATTGCTATCGCTATTACCCACTTATCCACATACCGGCCAACTATCGAGTAAAAAGACTTGCATAGAATTCTATATTCTGTTACAAAAGAGAACGTTATCAGAAGTTTCAATAATTAAGTACTATTTTTTAGAACAAAAATATGGATGAAGAAAAAGAATTTGGTGGAGAAGAGTTTGGCGATGGATTAGACCCTCTTGCTGCGCCTAAAAAACGTAGCGATGATGATGACACGGACGACATTCTCGGGGAAGACGATGATTTGCTCCCACTCGAGGACGAAGACCTTTTTGTAGGAGGTGGATTTGATTCATTTGATCCTAACTACTAACTCATATAAAAAACTACCGGACGCGGTAGTTTTTTATTTCCCTAATAATTCTAGATAACCACTTTCACAAATTTCTTTTTTCCAATTTTGAAAATACTTGTTTCGGTTACAACATATTTAGGATCGAGGATTTTCTCCTCGCCTGCCGATGAGGCGGACTCCCCCACGCGCATAATCTTTACAGCACCCTCATCCACGAGTCTTCGAAATTCTGCTTTTGATGCAAGGACTTTTTCTGTAGCAAGGATTTCAACAAGCTCAGTTCCTGCGGTGCTAGAAATTTCTGGAATATCTGTCGGAAGCCCTCCTTCAGAAAATGTTTGCTCCCAATTTGCTTGAGCTGCTTCTGCTTCAGACTCACTGTGGTAGAAAGTAATAATTTCCCGAGCAAGCCTCTTCTTTGAAATCATCGGATTTTCTCCTTCTGCAACTTTTTGTTTCATTGTTTCAATGTCGTGTAATGGAACTCGTGTGGTAAGTTCAAAATAGTCCCAAACTATACTATCTATCAACGACATTACTTTGCCAAACATATCATTCGCATCAGCAGTGATAGGAATATAGTTCTGGAGACTTTTTCCCATAGGTCGTCCATCGGATCCTAAAAGGAGCTTCATGGCGATTGCTGACTGTTCTTCTTTACCAAACAGTGGCATGAGTTTTCGTCCCGCAAGGAGGTTGAATGTCTGATCAGTTCCTCCGAGCTCTAAATCACATTCCAAGACTACTGAGTCATACCCTTGCATAATTGGGTAACTCCACTCATCGAACCCAATTGTTTTCCCTTCATTGTAGCGCTTTTTAAATGTTTCGCGATCAAACATTTGCTGCACTGAATACGCCTTGGCCATTTTCAAATATGTTTTAAAAGGGAGTGGTTCCAACCATTCTGAGTTGTGTCGAATTGTAGTAGTTTCTTCTAGTACTGTTTTGAAAAATTGATCTTTATATGTTTTTTCACGCTCGATAATTTCTGATTCACTTGTTTCATTTCGCATATCAACCTTGTCTGAATGATCACCAGTCAGTGTGGTAAAGTCTCCAATAATCAAGGTTACTTTGTGTCCTAATTCCTGGAAGTCACGAAGTTTCCGATGAATAACACTATGTCCAAGGTGTAAATCACTTCCTGTTACATCAGTCCCTAGTTTTACATGAAGCTGCTTCCCAGAAAGCATCTTCTTTTTTAACTCCTCACGACCAAAAATGTCGTGGACCCCTCGAGCCAGGACTTCATCAATCTTTTTCTCATCTGTGATCACTGTCATATACCTATTACTCTAGCACAAAACCCTCTGTTTTATAAGTTTTGAAGACTTTATCCATAACTCCCACCTTGGTGATATGAACCTGCTCTAGGAAGCTTATATCGTGCGAGATGACCAATAGCGCACCTTGGTACTCGTTTAATAATTCAATAATCTCCGTAATTGTTTCCTGGTCCAGATTATTTGTCGGCTCATCAAGTATCAACAGATCAATAGGCGAAGCTGTAAGCATCACAAACGCCAGCCGAGCAAGCATCCCCCCGCTTAACATTTTAGCTTTTTTGGTGACGAGTACTGGATCGTCGAATAGAAAATGTGACAGGTGCTGATGGGCACGCTCACGATCAACATTTGAAAAATCAAGAACGTTATCAAGTACACTTTTTTCTTTATCGATCAATCCATAATGCTGATCGAGATATTCTATTCGCATCCTTCCACTTATTACTGCGCTTGGCATTAGTGTAAAACCTTTCTGTTCGAGGAGTGCTTTTATTAACGAGCTTTTTCCAGAACCATTACTTCCAAGTAACACCATCCGTTCTCCAAACTGAACACTGAAACTAATTCCTTGGGTAATTATCCTTTCTCCAACCAACAGGCTCGCATCGGTAATTCGCACAACGGTTCCTTTATTTTCTGGAGCAATAATACTTCCTGATACTTTTTTTCGTTTTCTATCCTCGAGCGTTTCGAGTGACATGGTTATTTTTTCTTTCTTCTCATCAAACATTTTCTTATTCTTTGCACTCACTTTTTCTATTTTTGTTTTCTTATTAGCAATCGCCATGCGTGATTCACTCCGATCAAACTTAGCTTGGTGCGCAGACTTTTCTGATCGTGATTTTCGTTGCTGCTGTTTTTTGATATCGTGCTCAAGCTTTCTCTGTTCTTTGAGTACCACTTCTCGCTTTCGTAACTGAGCGCCTTTCTGCAGCTCAAGCTCTGTTTGATATTCCTGATACGAACCCGTGAACGATCGGAGGGTATTATTTTCTACGATGAGTAGTTTATTGGTTATTTGATTGAGGAACCACACATCATGACTTACACAAATAATAACCCCTTTGAATTCTTTGAGAGTTTTTACCAAGTCTTTTTTTGCTGTAATGTCCAGATGGTTCGTAGGCTCATCGAGAAGGAGTACGTCCGACTCCTTGGCTAGTGCCTCTGTTAGAATTTTTTTTGATTGCTCACCTCCAGACATTCCCTGTTCATCTCCTGTTTTTAATTGTGGGACCAAAACAACCTTCCCTTTCGCATGAAAAGACCCATCGAGGAATTCTACCTCACCCGCAAGGCTTCGTAGTAGTGTGGTTTTCCCTGAACCATTTGATCCAATAATTCCAATATGGTCTCCTTGAAAAACCCCAAGGGTTACCCCTTCGATAAGTGACTCACTGATTCCAACAGCAACATTGTGGAGATTAAGTATTTCTTTTTTCATAAATAATAACGTCGGGGCTCTTCCCGTCTTAATTAATTCTATTAATTTAAGCTGCGTTATTTCTCATGGGTATAAAAACTACTTATTAATAATGATTACTCTAGCACAAAACCTCATTTTCTTGTAGAGTAGGCGTATGAAACTTGAAAGACATAAGGACTTTTTTCACAAACATAAAGCGGTGGTGCGGCACCACACAGAAACCAGTTGGCAGTGGTATAAACGACACCTTGAAACTATTACTTGGCTGGTTCTTTCAGTCGTGGTGGTCCTTATTGGACTTATCCTTATTTGGGTTACAACCCTCAAGGTTCCTACCTTGGATAATTTTACTGATCGACAAGTCTCAAGTTCAACAAAAATTTATGATAAGACTGGCCTGGTGGTCCTCTATGATGTACACGCCAACATTAAGCGCACCGTAGTTGCTGGTGATCAAATTCCTGAAACTTTGAAAAATGCAGTGATTGCTATCGAGGACAAGGGTTTCTACAACCATGGCGGTATTCAACCTAAAGCTATCCTTCGTGCAGTAATTTCTCAAGTTATTCCAGGATTCAGTGGTCCGTCTCAAGGAGGGTCTACGCTCACACAACAGTTGATCAAGAATACACTCCTTACTCAAGAAAAAAGTATTTCTCGTAAGGTGAAGGAGTGGGTGCTTGCTATCAAACTCGAAAAAATTATGACCAAGGAACAAATCCTTGTAGCCTATTTAAACGAAGCTCCGTATGGAGGTGAAATGTATGGTGTCGAAGAGGCTTCGCAAACATTTTTTGGAAAACATATTGCCGATGTTAACCTCGCAGAATCTGCCTACCTTGCAGCAATCCCTAACGCACCCTCATACTATTCACCGTATGGAAAAAATCGCCCAAACTTGAACGCACGTAAAAATTTGGTTTTGAAGAACATGGTGGATCAAGGATATATTACTGAGACTCAATACAATTCTGCAAAAGCAGAGGTGGTAGGCTTCCGTCCTCGAGAAGATGGTCACGGGAAAGCATTGCATTTTGTACAATATATTCGCGACTACCTTGAAACAAAGTATGGATCAGAAGTTGTTTCAAGTGGTGGACTTAAAGTAATTACGACCCTCGACTGGGACTTGCAACAAGTTGCAGAAAAAACTATCAGAGAAAACGCCCTGAAGAATGAAAAAGATTATAGTGCAAGTAATAGTGGACTCGTTGCTATTGATCCAAAGACTGGCCAAATTATTTCAATGGTGGGGTCTCGAGATTATTTCGATAAAACAATTGATGGGATGTTTAATATTGCAACTGCTGGGCGACAACCTGGATCATCCTTCAAACCTATCGTCTATGCGCGCGGATTTGAAAAAGGATTTAATCCTGAAACAGTTGTGTTTGATATTCCCACTCAATTTGGTACCGGCTCAAAATGTCCCGCACTTGATATGAACGACACTGCTCCTTGTTACGCACCAAAGGATTATGACGGTAAGTGGCTTGGTCCAATCAGTTTGCGTAATGCACTTGCGCAATCACGAAACGTTCCTGCTGTGAAAATGTTGTGGCTCGTAGGACTCAATGATGCACTTGCAACAGCTAAGCGATTGGGTATCACTACCCTGGACCGCACAGGAGACCGCTACGGACTTACCTTAGTGCTTGGAGGTGGTGAAGTATCACTCCTTGATATGACGTCGGTGTATGGTGTGTTTGCAAACGATGGTGTTCGCAATCCTGCAACAGGAATCCTGAGTATCCAAGACGCTCAAGGAAACTTCCTCGAACAATATACCCCCGCCCCAGAAGTAGTCATGGATCATAACGCCGTTCGAAAATTATCAAGCGTCCTTTCTGATAATGCTGCACGAACTCCATTGTTCGGCGCAAACTCATTCTTCTATTTTGGAGGAAAGGATGTTGCTGGTAAAACAGGAACCACGAATGATAACAAAGATGCTTGGGTATTAGGATATGCTCCAAATATTGCAGTAGGGGTTTGGACGGGAAATAACGATAACACTCCTATGAAAAAAGGTTCTGCAATCTCTGGACCTGCTTGGCGCGCGTTTATGGAAGCTGCCCTTGCAAAACTTCCTAGTGAAACTTTCCCCGCACCAGAACCTGATCCTGAATATTACAATAAGCCGCCAGTGTTCCGTGGAGCATGGGCAGGAGGCGAATCATTCTTTGTTGATACTATCTCTGGAAAACTTGCAACAGAGCTGACCCCACCTGAAACAAAGAAAGAATACGTGCTTCCTGATGTGCGCTCAATTCTCTATTGGTTGAATCCAACAGATCCTTCAGGTGATTCACAGTATCCCCACTGGGAAGCTTCTGTTCAAAACTGGATTGCAACACATCCAGGACTTACCCCTCCAACACCAGCCAAGCCTATCGGGTATGATGATGTGCACACGGTTGCCAACCAGCCTATTGTGACCATTATGACACCTATGCCCGGACAACCACTTCCTCAGAACGGATCAATAAGTGTGACCACATCCCTTACTACAAACTACCCTCTCAGGAAACTTGATTATTATTTGAATGATAATTTCATCGGATCAAGCAATACGAACCTCTTTACTTTTATACCTTCTGATGTGAATGCATTTGTAGGACAGAATACTTTGCGAGTAGTGGTTACAGACCAAGTGTATAATAAAGGCGAGAGTAGTGTGACGGTGAGTGTGCAGTAGATAAAAGCGCCCATTGGCGCTTTTATTGTGAATTTTATATAATGACCTCATGAGTATAGAATCATTTATCAAAAACACTTTCTCTGCCGCAGGTCGTGGTATAGAACACCTCGCAAACGAACGTGCTCGTAGACTTAGTAATCCCGCTTTTCAAACAGAGCTTATGAATTCACGAAAGGAGTTCGTAGGACACATCTCAAGCACCGCCTCACACTCACTAGATAGTGCTTATAAATTACTCTTTCGTGGTCCCGGCATAACCGCCTACCTAACCACGAGAAACCTCTTCGACAGTAAAACAAGCTTCAATCAAGATGTGTTGCCGAAAATTATTGACGAGGTTGCCTCTCTAGGAAGCAGTCTCGGTCAGACATGCCTCAATGCAGCCAGGGGGGCCGGCCGTGGCATGTTACACACCACACGATGGTTGTTCGCAAAATAAATATGGATACCTTAACAATCACTCAAGCAATAAAAGAATATGTAGCTCAAAACCCTGAGGCTTTTGAGCGGGCCGCTCTTGATATTGATACTATTATTGATGATTCAATGAAACAATACGATGTTGGTGTTGAGGAAATTAAGAATGCAATCATTAATGATCCCAACCCAATAGAAAACCCTGAACAGACCATGCTTGAACGAGTTAAGGGGCTAGAGGCACAAATTACAGCAAGTACTCTTGCGAGATTGGAAGGATATATCAAGGAGTTAGAATAAAAAAACACCCTCAGGTGTTTTTTTATCTAGCATGTCTGTATAAATATCTTTGTAAAAAGATTATAAGTGATAGTGCTAGGGCAATAAATTGAACAGCCCCTACAACATACTCTCTTATTACTATTGAATACATTCCGAAGATTGTATACCCAACAATTCTCACCACCCACGCCGTAAGTGTTCCACTTGAATATGTTTTGTTTTTAAAATTACTCAAAACCTCTGGCGGTAGCGCAGCGACGAAAAGTAATGTTATATATGGCGCTGTTTGAATAAATAATTCTTTCATATTTTATTTTTGTTTATCACGAATAAGCCCTATTTCGACTGCATGGCGCTCAATAAATCTACTAACTTTTGGAATTTCAAACCGCGGAGGAATTGGTTGTCCAAATTTCCAAAACTTCTGGAATGATTCGTGGTTACCACGATAGTGTTGAATAATATATCCACGATCTGCATATGCATAATCAACAAAGTATTGGAGAATTTTTTCCTTTTGATCTTGATTCATTTCAGTACCATCTAGGGCCTGGTGTAGCGCTTCAATTCCCTGCATCCCTGCTTCGAATTCATAGTACGACATCATGTCAACAACTCGGTCTGGTGAACCATCATGGTTGCGATAACCGATTGACCAGGCTTCCTCCTTGGTAAGCAATAAATCTGTGTCACCACTTGACCATTGCACCATATGGCCAAATGCCAAATGGAGCAGGTCATAGATGCGACCCTGGATTCCCCCGGCTTTTAAAAGATCTTTTTCAAGGATCAGATTTTTACCATCCGAACGCGCGGTTTCTGTGTGTTTTTCATGATGAGGATCGTCCGAGTGATCATTTTCAAAGTAATCATCTTCAGAAAAAACAGTCATGTCAGAATATTCAACCGAAACACCCAACCCTAGTGCTTTTTGTTCAAGTTTTTTATAAATCTTAAATAGCTCACTTTTTTCAATTCCATACTTTTCAAAAGTTTCTTGGCGAGTAAGGAGCTCTGCACCAACCAGGCCACTTATCCTGAACATTGCCTGGAGTGGTGTTTCTGAAATTATTTGAGCGTATTTTTTAGTAAAAATTTGATCAATTGATTCAAGGTTGTAGTTGTTCCAGACGAAAGCGAGATCTGTAGGGATATTTTGTTGTTGTGCTTTTTTTTGCATAGTTTTTTAGTGTTCACAATTAACCCACAAGTGACTGCTTGCGAACTAAAAAGTAAAGGGTCTGTTGGCAGACCCGAAAAGACTGGTCCTATTCGAGTAAAATCATCTGTGGTTGTTTTTCATAACAAGCCACCAAGAGGTCCCGCACAGCTTCAAGCCTTAGAAGAATGTCATCGTGGACATCGTAGATTTCGGTTACATGAGGGGCACCCCCTGCATACAAACGGTAGCTATCAGGTAAATAAAGTATTGTCTTGTCACCAATCGTTGCGTAGGCGAAGTTGACCTCTCCATTTTTCAAAGCAGAAATAATTTCTCCAACTCTGGTTGAAAGTGACCGTGCTGTTTTGAGCGCATGATTTTTAACCTGAATACTGAACAAGTACCGCTCCCCATCACTGTGTATTGCGCAATCCAATGTAACCACATTAGTATCAACGAAAGGTTTTTTGGGTGGATGAATCACCACGTTGTCCATTGAAATAGTTTTCAGAAAACTTCTGCCAACTTCTTTGGCGGATGCTGTTTTAGGTTCCATATTAATTTTTATTTTGTGAAGAATGAATTCATTTTCAAACCACGAATCGCTTCGTGATCTGAACAATGAGGAGAAGTAGGTGCCTGTGCGCCCACTTCTCCAAAATTAAACTTTCCTCTGTTACCAGAGAGGCATCGTGTCCATCACAATGGTTTGCACCTGCTAGTTGTTTGATCTCGGTCCTATATATACCGAGAGAGTTGGTTTGTAATCAGTTGTTTGTTATAAACTTGCAGTTGGAGCCACAAGAAAATTTACACAACCTGAAAACCATCCCTATTGGAAGGTATCGGCGAAACACTGTTTCGATCCCGACCCCCCCCTCACCTCTTCACCGGATAGTCACCGGTATTTATGCTATAAAGAACCTGTCACGATCGGATCAGGAACGTATTCCCGATCCGAATAATGAGGGCGATTTTAATACTAGGCTCGCCCGTTTTCCTTAGAAACCTTTTGCCTTCCAAAAAATATCTACAAAATCATGGACCATTGTTGCAAGGCCTGAAAAGTGGGGCAGGGCACCGATTGTGGCAATAATAATCGCCGCCGTGAGGAAGTTGTGATCCTCGAAGAAGTTGTTGATGGATTCGCGCATCTTTTTCATAATTTGATTTTTTAAAAGTTTCCTGAATTAACACTCTATTTGACATAACTATACCAGTATTTCATAATATAGTCACAAATGCCGACAGGTCTCCGTTTATTGCTAATTTATTCATATCTGATATGATTATTATGTTGTCGGATTTGCTGACAAATATTCTAAAATACATGCAAAACATAAAACTACTCACTATTTTGAGTGATATAGGTATGAATGAAAATGAAGCTAAGGTGTACCTAGCCGCTCTTTCGCTTGGTCCTACAACAATTTTAAAAATTGCTCGGTCGACCGAAATCAAGCGGAGTACGGTTTATTCGGTTATCGAGTCCTTAAAATTAAAAGGTCTTATAAAAATTGAAATACGGGGACTCAAAAGTCTTTTTGTTGCAGAAAATCCAGAACGTTTGGAAATCATGCTTGAAAACAGGAAGTATGAGTTTAAAAATAATTTACCCGAATTTTTGGCGCTCTATAACTTAAAATCAACAGAGAGTACTATTAAGTATTACGAGGGTATAGAATCCCTTAAAAATATTTATATGGAGACCCTTAGAGAAATTAATCCCCATGAAGAGTATTTGGTCATAGCAAACCAGGACCAGTGGTATCACCTAGATCCAAAATTCGCACAGGAATACATTGAACGGCGTGCAAAATTGCGTATTACCACAAAACTACTGTTCCAGGACTCCTTTGTTGCTCAAGAACATAAAAAATTTGAACGTAATTATAATGAGCTTGTAAAAATCCTCCCTATTGGAACATCACTACAGATAGATACTATTATCTTGCCTAGAAAAATAATTATTACTCAAACCATTGCGCCTATTTCGGTAATTGTTATTGAAAATCAAAGTGTTGTTCAGTTACAAAAAACACTTTTTGATCTCGTTTGGAATAGTTTAGATAAATAATAAAAAAACACCGCCAGGTGTTTTTTTTACTGCACTCTTTCAATTTTAATCTCCGGACTAATCTCTCC
>CALRGS010000006.1 GCA_943357975.1 Candidatus Nomurabacteria bacterium
GAAAAGGTAAAAAAGAAAATTGCCTCAAGGAAACAAGGCGACGGTATGCCCTGGTGGTATTATGTCCTTGCGGTTCCCGCATCACCCACAGCGCTTGGAGTATGGGCAGGAGGAAAATTACACGAAGGAGTTCAGGATAGTATTGCACTCCTTAAGAAAAAGTTTAATCAAGCAATGAATCCTGAGAAAAAGCCTAGTCTGCAGGAAAAATACGGGGGTGGTAAACCAGGTGAAAAGAAAGAAGCGGCAGCTCCTGGGGCAGCTATGCAGCAAACCCAAGAACAGATTGATAAGGAAAAGAAATTAAAAGAAATAGAGGCTCGTAAAACAGTATTTCTTGAAAAGGCTTTTGGGGAGAAACTTAAAGAGGCTGACACGAAAGTATGGGACAAGCTCTCTAATGTAAGTCTCCGAGGATTTTTCAATCCTGAAACAGAGCTCAACAAAAAACTCGATACCTATACTCCGTGGCAGCGAGCTATTTACGATAAACTTCAGCCTATTTATAAGAAAGATACTGATCCAAAGAAGAATGATATTAAATTAAAAGACTACCTTACCAGCTTAGCTAAACAAGACAAGCTCAAAGACTTATGGAACCAAACCTCAAGCAGCAACTCATAGAAAAATTTCACTTAGAAAACCTTTCTCCAGAAGAAGCTGCGGAGATTCTTGATAATGCAGGAACCGTGATAATGACCAGTGTTATTACTCGGGGTATTCCACTCCTTGATGAGGAGGGCACCGCACGATGCGATGAGCTCCTTGCAAGTGATGCCCCCATCACCGAACTATTCAAACTCCTTCAGGAAAAGGTTCCAAGTTTTCAAGCTATCGTAACTGAAGAAATGGACCTCCTAGAAAAAACGCTTGTATAGCGTTTTTTCGTTACCTATAAAAACTCTGCTATAATCTACCAACATGAATCCACAAAATTATAATGATCACTTAGAAAAACTCAATCCAAAGCAGCGGGAAGCTGTTATCGCCACCGAGGGGCCGTTGTTAATTGTGGCTGGGGCAGGAACAGGGAAGACTAAAACTTTGACTCACCGTATTTATCAATTAATTCATCAAGGCGTACACCCACAAAATATCCTTGCGATTACCTTTACCAACAAAGCCGCCAAGGAAATGCGCGAGCGTGTCATGCATATGCTAGGGAACCAGGGATACGAAACACCCTTCATGAAAACATTTCACTCACTTGGGGTGTATATTCTTCGTAGATTTTCTCGTGAAGCAAACTTGAAAAAAGATTTTGCAATCCTTGATACAAACGATACACAAAAAATTATCAAGGAGGCTATGGAAAAACACGGCATTAATCCAAAAATTCACGAACCGAAGAAGATCCGCTCATTTATTTCAAGTCGTAAAAGTGACGGGGTGACGGCTGAGGGATTTAGTAAGGCAACCCATAGTTCATTTACAGAAATTGTTTCAGCCGTTTGGCTCACGTATGAAGAAATGAAAACAAAAGAGTCTGGAGTAGATTTTGATGACCTCTTGTTAAAAACTCTCGAACTCCTCGAGAAGAATTCTGAGGTGCGTACCGCACTACAAAACCAATGGAAGTATATTCATATTGATGAGTACCAAGACACGAACAAAGTGCAATACGACATTGTACGACTCCTTGCAGAAAAACATCACAATTTATGTGTAGTAGGAGACACTGATCAAAACATTTATTCGTGGCGCGGAGCAAATCTTCGAAATATTCTCAACTTTGAAAAAGACTATCCCGAAACCCAGGTTATCCTCCTCGAGGAAAACTATCGTTCAAGTAAAAATATCTTAACCGCTGCCGACGAGGTGATTAAAAAAAATACAGCTCGTATTCACAAGACCCTTACTACGCAACAGGGTGATGGAGAAAAAATAAATTTATTTGTCTCTATGAACGAAGCAGATGAGGCATTTCATATTGCACGCAAAGCTGCGGACTTGATCAAGGAGGGGAGTAGTCCTACAGAGATCGCAGTGCTCTATAGAACCAACTTTCAATCGCGCGTGCTTGAGGAAGCATTCCTTCGTGAAAATGTTCCGTATCAACTCCTTGGAACAAAATTCTTCGAACGTAAAGAAATCAAGGATGTTGTTTCTTATATTCGTGCAGCATTGAATCGTGACGGACTCTCAGATTTGAAACGAATTATTAATGAACCGAAGCGAGGACTTGGTCCAGCCGCATTGATAAAAATATTCGCAGGGGTAGCACACGAACTATCACCAGCACAATCAAGGTCATATCAAACATTTACTGCAATACTTGATGGCATAGAAAGTTTTTCAAAAGATCACACTCCTGGGGAACTTGCTCGATTCGTTATCGAAAAAACAGGTTTCTATGATTTATATAAAAACGGAAGCGAAGAAGATCATGAGCGATTGGAAAACCTTGAAGAGTTGGTGACCTATGCAACTAAATATGAGGACCTCTCAACCATGCTCGAGGATATTGCCTTACAGTCTGACCAGGATCAACTCGATGATAAAAATAAAAAGGATGGGGTAAAACTCATGACCATCCATTCATCCAAGGGGCTTGAGTTTGATTATGTATTCATCGGGGGGCTTGAACAAGGACTGTTTCCTCATGATGGGTTCAATGAGAAGAAGTCCGTAGAGGACCAAGAAGAGGAGCGTCGGTTATTTTATGTAGCCCTTACTCGTGCTCGTAAGAAACTCATGCTGTCGTATGCCATGATGCGTACGATTTATGGAGAGCAAACATTTAATGAACCTTCCGAATTTCTCGCTGATATTCCAAATGAAATTATCGAAAGAGAGGATGGATTTGGAGGGGCTCCCATAAAGCCAATTAAAACCGTTTATCTAGATTGGTAGACGGTTTTGTGGTATATATCAAGGCATGAACGAAAGGAGCTCTCCATCAATTTGGACCATTCTCATTCTTATATTTACAACAACCCTCGTGAGGGTCTTTTTGGAATTCTTCTCAAATCCAGACATGGGGATGGTCATTGGGCCGTGGTATGGATTTCTCCAATACTTTCTATTCTTTACTACTATGGCCCTCGGCATTGGAGTAATTCTTGGTTTTATTATACAAGAACCGATAAAAAAATGGGTGTTCGTTGTATCTAAATCTCTTCCCATAATATTTCTCGCTCCTATTATCGACCTTATTATCTCTCGAGGAAGCGGCCTCTGTATGGCATACCTCGGTTCTTCTGGGTTATATTTAGTAAGAGATTTTTTTATGTTTGGTGGACCACTTGGAACCTGTGGCATAAGCATCGGTATGCGTATTGAGGTATTAATTATCCTCATGGCCATTGGATTAATTATTTGGAATAAAACAAAGAAACTGTTTCTCGTCTTAGTAGGAATATTCTTTACTTATTTATTTATCTTTTTAAACGCCGCAATTCCCGGAATTTTTGGAATTCAAGTAATCTCGTCATTACCTCTTCGTGAATTTATTTTCTTTATTTCAGGTATCCATTTTCTCACAGCAGTGATTTTGCTCTTAGCTATTTGGTTTCGTGAAAAAAAAGCTTTATTTACTATTTGGATGAAGGGATCCCAGCCTGAGAGGATTATTTATTACATACTTCTTGCAATTCTAGGAATGTGTAGTGCGTACAAGCTCTACACTATTTCCTTAGCACCCATTGATAGTATTAAATTTATTTTATGTATTCTATCTATACTAACGAGTGGTTGGGCAGCTATTGTTTTGAATAACTTTCATGATCAAGACATTGATAGTATTTCCAATAGTGACCGCCCCTTGCTGTCAGGGGAAATCTCACATGAAACATACCGAAACCTTGGGGTCACCTTCTTCATTGTTTCAATACTTAGTGCCCTCCTTGTTAATTATGGATTTTTATTTTTTATTTTAGGAACACAGGCTCTCTATGCAACCTATGCATTTCGGGCTACTGGATGGAAAAAACACTTCATTGGCTCGTCTCTAACTATCGGACTTGCTGGTGTATTTATGGCGCTTGCTGGCTATTTTGCATTTTCTCCAGATCAATCATTCTCTCAAATACCCATTCTTTCCCTACTCTTCCTATTTATAACCCTTGCGATTCTTTCCAATGCAAAAGACTTCAAGGATATTGCTGGGGATAGGGCCGGTGCTATTAAAACACTACCCGTACTATTGGGGGCAAGAAAGGCTGGGCTTATCTTGAGCTTTTCATTGTCTGTATGGTTTATAATTCTTGGGCTCATATTAAAAAATCCAATCATCGCCCTCTTTGCGGCTCCATGGATCGTCCTTGATTTAATAATTCGTAAAAGGGTTCCTGGATATGTTAGGTTTCTTATTGTCTTTCTTGAGATTATTATTGGTATAATAATGTTACTTAACTAATATGTTTCACCGCGCTAAAAAGTCACTCGGGCAGAATTTCCTCAAATCAGAGGCTATTTTGGACAAGATTATTGCCGCCGCTGACCTCACGAAAAAGGACACCGTGCTAGAGATTGGACCCGGACTTGGGGCATTAACCACAAAACTGCTTGCTTCTTGTAAAAAAGTGATCGCTGTCGAGAAGGATGACAGCCTTTTTGAGGTTTTAGGTACTAAGTTCTCTACATTTGACAATTTTTCCTTACAAAATAACGATATTTTAGAATTTGATCCTAAAGAAATGGGTGGATCCTACAAACTAGTGGCAAATATTCCCTACAATATCACTGGTGCAATCATAGAAAAGTTCCTTGCTACTCCTTTTCAGCCTGAAATGATGGTACTTATGGTCCAAAAGGAGGTGGCTGAGCGTATTGTAGCTAAGGACAAGAAGACTGGTGGACCAGGCAAAGAGAGTATTTTATCTATTGCTGTTAAAGTTTACGGAGATCCTACCTATATATGTACTGTAAAGGCAGGGAATTTCGTCCCAGCCCCCTCTATTGATTCGGCAGTTATTAAAATTTCAGCTATTTCTCGTAAAAACTTCGAAAACAAGCACCACGAGGAAGTTTTTTTTCAGGTTATGAAGGCTGGGTTTGCTCACAAACGAAAAACCTTGTCAGGTAATTTAAAAAATATCCTCGAACCAGAGATTGTCGCGCAGTCTCTTGCCCAAGCAGCCATTCTACCCAACACTCGTGCAGAGGATTTGGGGATTTCAGATTGGCTTTTATTATCGAATATTGTGTATAATAAAACATATGCAAATTCCCGAGACCTATAGTAATACCTATTCAAAATATCTCCCTGGTAAAAAAATAAGAATCGTTCTCTTGTTGCTCATTATTGCAATTATTGCTTATTTTATAGTTATTCCTATTGTTGCGAAAATTAAAAAAGACGGACTTCCTCCAGCAAAGCCACTCTCTTTTAATATCGTACTCCCTTCTGGGGACCCTACTACGAGAGACTCTGATAATGACGGTATTGTGGACTGGCAAGAAATTGCGGTTGGACTCAACCCAAACAAAGCGGCGACTTCTCCTGGAATTGCTGACGGGCAAGTATTCAATGCACTCAAGAACCAACTAGGAACCGATGCGTTTAATCAGGCTATAAGTGAGTCAACAATAACTGATCAGCTCTCATTTACAATCGCACACAGTATTGAACAGGCCGCAACAGTTCCAGGAACCACTGTCAGCCAATCACTCTCGCAAGCCAGTGTAAATGAAATACTCAACTATATCGACTCTCAGAAAAAAACATACACGGTCTACACCTCAGACGATCTCACGATTGTGGAAGATTCGCTTAAAACTAATCAGTCTTATGCGGCGAGTATGCAAACACTCCTAAAAGATAGCGCTGCCACCGACACACTCCTTGCTGATATTCGAGCTTATGCAACAGGTACAGGTTCAGGGGAAAAAGTTCTCGTAGCAAAAACAGCTATGAACACTGCGATCAATAAAATGAAGGCGATGCGGGTTCCATCAGCTGCAAGCGACCTTCATTTAAAAATTCTTAATTCACTTCAAGGATTCTACCAAGCCACCGATACCGTCGCTCCAAAAAACACTGATGAGGTCACACGATTTGGATCACTTGCTATCCTTCAAGATTACGCAATCCAATTAGCAACAAGTGTCGGAAAGCTCCCTATCTATTTCTCGATTGCCCTTAATACAAATAGCTACATACGTTAATATTATGAAGTCACATTACTCTAAAAAAATCATAGCCCTTGTAATCATTTTCGGATTTGTTTTTTCAAGTATCCCAAAAACATCATCCGCGGTATGGGGGGCAGGTGACATTGTTTCCGATTTTGGTGTTATTCCAGAAGAGGTCACTCAGACTATTGGTCAGGTAACTGAAATTGTAAATATGGTTCAAGCAACTCTGAAGGAGTTCGGACTTGATGTGGTTATTTATAAACTTGCATCGCAAGCATCGCAGAAGCTTATTGCGAAAGTTCTCAATCATACCAATGGTGGTGAGAATATCGGTGATGGTGTAGAAGAATTATTTGTAAAAAACTTTACACAACATTTCCAAAACATCGACGACCAGGAATTTGGGAAATTTACTGAACAACTAGGAAGTGACACCAGTAACCCATTTTCAAAACTTATCGCAACATCTCTAGTTAAAGACCGTGCCGATCCAAAAAGTTTACTCAGTGGTTTTTCCCTCGATAAAATAGAGGGTGTTGACTGGCAGGCTGCATCTACCGACCTCAGTTCCGCTGGTGAAAATGGTCTAGAGTTTTTTAACCAGCTTGCAAAACCAGAAAACACCCCTCTCGGTTCGAGCCTTATTGCACAATCAGAATTATCTGCAAAAATAGCAAAAAAGGTTGATGTTGCAAAGACCGAACTCACCAGTAGTGGGTTCAAGCCGGACAAAGGGAAATGTACCAGTTCTCCTGATATTGGTAGTGGGTATACCTACAAGGACAACGGCAATGGGTCATCCGTCATTGACACTTCCGTTCCAAAAAAAGAAGCCTGTACTGATGCTTCAGCAAAATCACCGAGCTCAACCAACGAAGAGCAGTCTAAGCAGGCAACCAACGAAGCCTTCGAACGATTACGAAATTCTGACGAGCTTGGTAAAATATTAATGAACACCATCACTCAACTTGCACAAGGGCTTATTAAAAAAGGTCTCTCAAGTCTTTCATCGGATGGTGGTGCTTCAAGTAAGGTATATGGAGGACCTCAAGATCTTTCAAAGGCACTTAATCAACCCGGGGCCTCATGGCTCAGTGCACCACAGCAAGTTGTAGATCTCAAGGCTGACCTGGAGCCATCTATGCAAAAACTATCTCTTGAGATTGGCTACGTTGGTCAAATGATTGAGCTTGTGAAAGCTCCTATTGTAGGTAAGGTTCCTGTAAATGGCGTACCCGAACCAAGTATTGTCCTTGCTCTGGAGGCTTGTATCCCTGGTCCAGATACTAATTATGAACAACGAGCTCAAGAATATGGATCGGCACAGTTAGAAGACACGCAAATGCGTGCGGGTGCAGATACTGACAAGGGGACTAAAAATACTAACGCTCTCCAACTTATAACCAGACTCAGTTCACAAGCTATCCAAGAAGAAAAGATCGCTCTATCAAATCCATTTCTTAATATTCCCGCTGCAAATGAAATGAAAGGGGCGCTTCGCGAGTTTTATAAACTTACCACCTCTTTTACAGGAATGGTTGACACTATTATCATCAAACGCCAAACGCTCAATTCGCTTCAGTCTATTCAGGCACAGGTACGATCATACGGACCGGGGCTTGTATTGTTCAACAGTGATTGGAATGCATTAACAGCTGCTGGTAAACAACAACTTTATACAACACTGACTCCTAAAATTCATGCGGCGTTCCCTGAATATATAAACCCAGCACAACCTGATAATGTAAACACCTTAAGCCCTATCGTTGACAACCCTTTGACTATTGGTACTGATGAGGGAAGTCCTGAAAACAAGGACCTTGAGATGAAAAAACGTATATTTGATGAGCAGTGGGATGAATGGGAAACAACTGCGCCTGAAATCAAAAAAAATGAGATCTACCGACAATTTGTTGGACTTGGAAGGGATATCAGCGATTCAGCAACCGTTGAAAATAGTCGCCTCAAAGTCATCAGTGCAGAGTATCAAATTAAAGAGATTGCTCTCATCCTCAATGACTGTCGCAAAATTCGTGAGTATGCCGTGTCTAGTGGAGTAGCCCCTGTTAGTACTACATTATTAGACTCGCTTACTTCTCAACGAATCAAGGATGTTGTTGCGGTAAACGGACCAAGTATCTTCAACGCACTTCAAATTCTGGGGCCTACTGAATTTACCTCCTTAAACGATCGTATTATTCCAAGTACCGAGGATCTAGCAGGACTTACCGGGGCCAACTTCACCGGTGGTGGTGGGCTCTATGGACAAGTTTGGCAAAACCTTGATTCTGCTAATACGCTTCAACAAAATTTACCTACTACTCCTGCAGACCTTATCCAGCAAGACCTTGATGAGCGAGCATTCTGCAGACTTACCATGTATCACATTATTTATTGGGCACCGGATCAGCTTACTGGAAAACCTATAGGGTGTGCCCATCACGTTATGATTCCTCATGGAATTTATGGAAGTACCAATATGGTTAACGCAGATCGAGTAACCAATATTGGATCAACCGGGCTCCCTCTTACCGCAGTCAAACTTTTTGATGCCCACTGGTATCACACTAATGCAGCAGAGTTGCTTTATAAATTAAACGAATAGGAAAATAATACTATAAAAGCCTCGACATTGTTGGGGTTTTTATATTATAATACTCTCAATACATGAGAAAGGATCTTCTTGCCAGTATTGCAATGAGTCTCGTTATTTTTACAGGTGTTCTCACACCTGTACTTGGTTTGGTTATAAAACCTCTCCAAGCCCCTGTTGTATTTGCCCAAGAATTTGGGCCCCAACAGGAAGGCGAGGGATTCAGTCTGGTACAACCATCGGGGACTTTTGATGATGCTGATGCCGGTGGAACCAATGTAACTAGTCCTAATCTCTGTGCTGCAGACACCTCATTTACTTGTTCTTTTATGTCTGCTGTTTCAGAGATTATCATGTATGTCCCCATATCCTTTGCGACTATTTCAGGAATGGTTTTTGATTACAGTGTTTGGCATAGTATCCAGAGCGGAACGTACACCAAATATGACCAAAACGATGATTCGGATGCTTCTAGTGAAGGACTTGTCGTGATGGGATGGAAACTGGTTCGTGATTTTACCAACCTCTTATTTATCTTTGCATTATTTGTAATCGCATTCACACTGATTCTCGACCTTGATGGTGGTGAAAAAGTAACCATGACCTCTAATCCGAAACGGACACTTGCGCGAGTGCTTATGATGGCGCTTCTGGTAAATTTCAGTTTCTTCTTAGGACGAGTCGTGATTGATAGCACGAATAAAATTGCTATTATGTTTTATTCCAACATGAACAAGGCTCCTCAAATAGGACTCAACGCTGTTGATGGTGACCAGAAAACAGCCATCCAAGACTTCTATGCAGCAGAGCCAGGAATTCACTCGATTGCAACACGTATTATCAGTCAAATTAATCCCCAAAACTTTCTCCTTGATGCCGACGGCGCAAAGGCGTCTGCGGCTCCTGGTAAGTATGCAAATCTTTTCTTGCTCTCCCTCATTGCGGCATTTTTTGGATTATTCTTGGCCTACATATTCCTCAGTATTGCAATACTTTTCATCGGACGAACTATTGGACTCTATTTAGCCATCATCATCTCACCACTTGCCTTTGTTTCCTACACCATTCCATTTCTTCAGAGGCAACCTTACATTGGGTTCGATGATTGGATGAAGCAGTTTATGGGACTTGCATTCATGGCACCCGTATTCCTATTTTTCATTTATATCGGGATTCAATTTTTTGAAATACAGACAGCAAAAGGGGCTGGTAGTGTCGCTGTCGCAGCACAAGTATTATTCAAGTTCGCAATGGTTGCCATGTTCTTCACTCTTGCAAAAAAGATTTCAAAGGACATGTCTGGAAAGATTGGCGATATGGCAACTAGTTTTGTAACTGGAGCACTAACTAGTGTTGCTGCCGTTGGGGCTGCTGCCGCAACAGGAGGGAGTTCTGCAGCACTTCAGACAGCGTGGCAACAAACCAAGCAAAATGCACGAGGAATTGGAGACCGGACGATTGGGAAGGATGCTACTGATGCTATCCAACAGAGACTTGGTGGGCTCAAGAACTTTAGAAACCTTCCTGGTGGACGAGGCGCAGCGGTTGCGGGACTTGCAACATTGGTTACAGGAAGTAAGGCTCCAGGACAGATATATGATGCAGGAAAAGAGGGGGCACGAATTGGTCGTGTAGAAAACTTTGGGAAACTCAGAAAACAAGTAAGTGCTAATCAGGCTGCAGATGCTAAGAAGAAACTCGATGATGCACAGGCTGCAAAAGAAGCCGCGGATAGAAAGCAAGCAACCCGAACCGCCTATAATTACGACGATCGTAAACAGGCGCAGGCTGCACGTGATACACAAAAAGCCGCTGGTACAGCACCAACATTCGGTGATGGTTCTGCAAAAATGAAGGATTCTGATTTTTCAGCAAAACAACAAGAGCGTATCTTGAACAAGGCTATTGCAGCAGAAGCTAAGCGCGGTGGTGGACGATCAGGAGCAGCTCCAGTTGTAGCAGCCACAACAACGACCACAACATCGCAAGCTGCCGAGACTCCGGTCAGGGCAACAAACACCTTCACAGGTGACGGAAAATTTGATCGACCTGCTGAAGTTAAGCCTTCTGGTTTAGTGGATACTAACGGACAACCTCTCACAAGAGAATCTCTCGATGCTGGTCAAAAACTTGAATCTGCAAGACTTGCTCGTCTCTATGAAAATGCTGAACGAGAGAAAAAGAATACGGTTCATGTAGATAACCTCGAAGTTAAAAACCTTAAGGTTAATCCAAATGAAGTGCGTCTCCCTTCACGAAGTAGTAACACCGGTGTTACACCTCAAACCAAGGCAACGACGTTGTTAAGTGGAATTCAAATGACACCACGAGCAAGTAGTGGGGCACTGAATTACAAAGCCGGTGATTTTTCACCAAAAAAACCTCAACAAAGCACACCAGGACTTGATCCAATGATTCAACAGCTATCTGATACAAAGAAGGAAGAAATCAAAAAGCTTGAATCTGATAAAAAGGAATATAATGATTTCTTAAAGGATCAAGGACCTCTTGATGCAAAGGGTACCAATGTTGCAATGTCGGTTCTAGATGACCATACAAACAAGATACAGAAAGGATATGCTGATCTGAAGAATATCAGGACCTCCTCTGTTTCAGGATCAATTGACCAAAGTGGTGCAGTCCGTGAAAATCTCCCTGGAGAAAACGGAAATTTTGATTTAGGGGGTATGGGACCAAGAGAAGAACGTGAGTAACAAAAAATACCAAATAAAAATTCCTGGTAAGCTTATTATCAGGAATTTTTATTTGGTATTTTTTATTTTTCTGAAAACATTGTACAATAGGTACATGGCAAATCTCTCATCTAACTTACAAAGTATTCTCGAAAATAGACTCCGCTACCTTCCAGAAATTACTGGGCAGGCTATTGGCTCTATCGATTGGGCAACACGCATCATTACCATTGGTCACAACTACGGACTCCATGTAGACGAGATGGAGGACTTCCAGGCTGTTGTTTTAAAATCAATGATCGGACTCATTAGTCCGGAGAATTTTGAAACTGAACTCATCAATGCACTCGCGCTATCACCAGCAACTACCGAGAAGATTATTACTGAACTCAACGTAGCAGTTTTTGAACCCATTCACGATTATGTAATGAATGGAGGAAAGAGTGACCCAATGAAGAGTCTCGGTATTACTATAGAAACCCCCTCGTCTCTCGCAGAGCCTCGAGACACTCCCACTTCACAGGTGGAGAAACCCGAATTGGAAATTCCAGCATCACCCGAACCAGATACTGCTCCTAGAGAAAAAGCTGAAGACTACTTCTAAAACCTTTTATGATACAATAATTGTATGCGATTTGAAGTACCACAATTCATCGATGTCGAAGATAAAATCTTCGGACCACTCACCTTCAAGCAGTTCATTTACCTCATAGGTGGAGCAGGGCTTGCCTATGTTTCCTACAAACTTGTTCCTTTTCCTTTCTGGGTCATCTTATCTGGTGCATTTGTAATAGCTGGACTACTTCTAGCGTTCTATAAAGTAAACAACCGCCCGTTTATTGAGGTTGCGCAGAACTGGGTGACGTTTATGATCAAGGGTAAGCTTTATATTTGGGAGCGATCAAAACCTATTTTAAAAAAACCAGAACCTGCTCCTGTGCCCAAGGCACCAGAAAAGATTTATACCGAGAAAACCGTAACAGACCTTGCACAGAACTTAGACATCCTCGACTCGTATAGACAATAACTATTATGGCATCATCAACCCAACAATTCGTTCCTATTAGAGAAATCCGTGACGGTGTCGCGGTGCTTAAGAGTGGGGAATTACGCAGTGTGGTACTTTGTCAGGCTATTAACCTCGACCTTAAATCTGCTGACGAACAAACGGCTATTATTTTACAATTCCAAAACTTTTTGAATGCTCTTGAATTTTCAGTACAAATTGTAGCGTCATCACGACGACTCGATATCCGTCCCTATATTTTAAAACTCGAAGCTCGCCTCGAAAAAATCGAGGGGGATTTGCTCCGCATTCAAACTCGAGAATATATTGGTTTCATTCAGAAATTTAATGAAACTTATGATGTTATGTCTAAATATTTCTATGTAATTGTTCCTTATGGAAGTGCTGCACTCCCTGGTGAAGGCGTACTCTCGAGTATTACAGGATTCTTTGGAGGCAAGAAAAAAACTTCTGATGAGCTTCATACTGATCAATTCGAGGAGGCTCGAAGCCAACTTGAACAACGCCTTGCTATAGTGACAGGAGGCCTTGAATCATTAGGGATCGAAACAAAACAACTTGATACGCCTGCGCTTATTGAACTTTATCAGAAGACCTTTAATCCTGGAGAACTCCACTCAACCGCTGGCGCACTGGGACAGTAGTCCTCACCCGTCTCGCTTCGCGATCCAGCCTTGCACAAGTGTATCCTTGCCCTCTCCACTATCGTGGAGAGGGTTTTGGTTTGGATATATCCTCTTTATTATATATAATGATCCTATGAGTTTTCTAGGAGATTTATTTGGTTCAAACAAAAGTAAAAATGTTCCTGCAATTCCTGTATTGCCGGCTGATATTTATGCGACCGCAACGATGCAGCTGCAAGACGTTATCGCTCCACCCGCAGTTCAAATCGACTCGGGAACTATTAAAATTGGTGACAAAATCGCGAAGACCTATTTCGCAATGTCTTATCCTCGCATCTTAACCGCGGGATGGCTTGCGCCTATTGTAAACCTCGACAAGGTGTTTGATATCTCTATTCACATCAGTCCCGTTGATACATCAGAAGTATTGAAAGACTTCCAGAAAAAAGTTGCTGAGGTAGAATCCCAAATCCTCGGTCGTCAGTCTCAAGGAATGGTGCGTGATCCCCAGCTGGACGCGGCCTATCAAAACCTTGAGACGCTTCGTGACAACCTCCAACAAGCAACAGAAAAAATGTTTGATGTGGGATTGTACATTACTATCTATGCGACCCATGAAAACGATTTGTTTAAACTTGAAAATAGAATTCGTTCTGAACTTGAAGGAAAACAAATTTATCTAAAGCCTGCACTCTTCCAGCAGGAACAAGGATTCCGAACCGTTATTCCAACAGGAACCGATGAGCTCCGCATCACAAGCAAACTAAACTCGGGGCCACTCTCATCATTCTTCCCATTTATTTCAAGTGAGCTTACTGATAACAAGGGAATCCTCTATGGGGTAAACCGACAAAATGCGGGACTTGTTATTTTCGATCGGTTTTCGATGCCTAACTATAACTCGGTAATCTTTGCACGATCAGGAGCTGGAAAATCATATGCGACAAAACTTGAAATCCTTCGAACATTGATGTTTGATACCAGCGTCATCATCATCGATCCAGAAAATGAATATCAATATTTAGCTGAGGCTGTTGGGGGACGATTCTTTAAAGTATCACTTTCATCGAACAACCACATCAATCCATTCGACCTTCCGAAGCCGCTTCCTGATGAATCACCATCGGATGTACTTCGTTCGAACATTACATCACTTATTGGATTATTCAGAATTATCCTTGGGGGATTAAAACCAGAAGAAGATTCCATTATTGATCGAGCTATTACAGAAACGTACGCACTCAAGGACATCACGGCCGATTCTGATTTCACACAACTTCCACCACCATTGTTGTCAGACTTTGAAATGGTATTGGGATCAATGGAAGGAAGCGAGTCGCTTGTAGAGCGCCTCAAGAAATATACGAAGGGAACTTGGGCAGGGTTTATGAACCAGCCCACTAACGTAGATATTGATCAGAAATTGGTAGTCTTCTCTATCCGCGACATGGAGGATGAGTTGAAGCCCGCTGCAATGTACATCATCACGCACTTCATCTGGAATGCGGTTCGCAAAAACCTTCAAAAGCGCCTGCTTGTAGTAGATGAAGCATGGGTAATGATGCAAAATGAAGAAGCTGCAGCCTTCCTGTTTGGAATGGCAAAGCGGGGACGTAAGTACTTCCTTGGGCTTGCTACTATTACCCAGGACGTAGGGGATTTCGTGAAGTCTAAGTACGGTATACCTATTATTACCAACTCGAGTCTCCAGATGCTTTTGGGACAATCACCAACCGCTATCGACACACTCCAGACTATTTTCAACCTTACGGATGGGGAAAAATACGCACTCCTTGAGTCAGGGGTAGGGGAAGGAATATTCTTTGCTGGAAAGCAGCATGTTTCTATAAAGATCGTTTCGAGTTATACCGAAGACCAGATCGTATCGTCCGACCCTCACCAAATCCTTGCCCTTCGTAAGGCCAAGGAGGAGGTTACTGCGAACGCACAGGCTCAGGCGGGACAATTTGTGAATTAACGAAAAAATCATGCTACAATAAAAGCATGATTTTTTCTTGGAAAAAGGTAGGTTCGGTCACTATTATTTTGGGAACCTTCCTCGTTTTTAATACATCACCAATATTTGCCCAATCATCAGTAACCGATACTCCTATTCCTGACGACCTTACCTCAACTTCAGCGAGTCTTGGTTTTGATGTTGGTCCCACAGAAAACGACCTTGATGTAACCATGACCCCAGAAAACCCCGGAGCATTTGAGACCGTAGGACTCCAGTTGTCTAGTGATTATATTAACCTAAGTCGATACCAAATAAATTGGTTTGTTGATGGAAAGCTTGTAAATGGCGGTATTGGAAAACAATCTCTTACTACTGAAACAAAAAACTATGGGGAGCCAACCATAATAATCATCATCGTAAGACTTGCTGACACAACCCTACAAAAGAAGATTACACTTTCTCCAGAGGACACTGCGGTTTTGTGGGAAGCTGTTGATTCCTATGTTCCACCTTTCTATGAAGGAAAGCGGCTTCCTGCACGAGAAGCCCTTATGAATATAATCGCCATCCCTAATTTTTCAAATGCAAAAAATACAGGGTTTGATCCACGAACAGGGATCTATGGCTGGAAACGAAATGATCTACCTGTAGCAAATGTTGGTGGATATGGTAAGGATTCGTTTATATTCCAACATAACAAAATTAGAGGGACTGAAAAAATAACCGTTCTTGCTCAGGACCTTGCAGGCAACCATGCAGCAACGAAAGATATTACCCTCTCGTTCTATGATCCAAAAATTCTTTTCTATGAGCGTAATCCACTTACTGGATTAAAAAGCCTTCTCGCTAAAAATACTATCTCCTTGGTTGGTAACGAAACAACCATAGAAGCCGCCCCTTACTTCTTCTCTGTTCTCAAGAATGATCCGAATGGTTTAAAAATAGACTGGACGATGAATGGACAACCGATTGCAATTGTTGATGCGCGCAATAAAAACTCTCTTACCATCCAAGCGCCCGGTGGTTCCGGAGTAGCAACTATTGGTATGTCAGCAGAAAATACCAGTAGACTCTTCCAGGTTGCTCGACAACAAGTCCGTACTGTATTTCAAAAATAGACTATGAAAATTTTCAAGAAAACAATTTTATACGGGTCACTTATAACAAGTATTGTGGTTTCTGGGTTGTTTTTCAGTGTGGCCAGCCCCGCCAAAGCGGCTGACTGCACTGTAACTTCTGCCACCATTGACCCCTACACAGATCAGGGAGGGTTTGCTCAGGATGGTTTTTTTATAAACTCAATAAGACTCACTAAGAATAAGGTGCTGGTCCGTATCCGGACTCAAGACTGCGCAGGAAAAAATATTTCTGTATCATTAACAGGGTATCGAGACTCTCTGAGCGACTTTACTGGAGGATTTCTTTCTGGGTTTACTGAAGACCTTGATGTTTTAAATGATCGAGACTTTGTTGTTCCAGCAAGTGAACAGTTGGATATTAACCTTGTTGCAGGAGAGGAGGCATGTAAAAAGAACGCTCTTCCTTGGAACAATGGTATTGCTGGATACTCCGACTGTCAGTTTTATGTATCAGTAAGCACTGGGTTGCTTTCATCTAATTACAGCTCGCGTGACAAGCTAAAAGGAAATCTTGATTACGAATGCGAAGGAGGCTGCGATGAGGATATCAAATGGCTCTATGCTGGAGACACTTCTGAAAAACCAACCGCAGCTGACCCTGCTTCGATCCCACCGAAAAATACTACACTTCTCACGAACGATGTTGCTGAAAACACAAGCAAGGAGTGCCTAGGTTCTGATGGCAAACCGATCGAAGGTTGTTACCAGCTCTATGGCGGGTTTGAGGAAATCCTTACTAGAGTAGGCCTTAAAAATTCCAACAGTATTGGAGACTTCATTAATGCTATCATTGCCCTCGCTATTGGTGTTGCAGGTATCATCACTGTAGGAATGATCATGTTTGATGGGTTTGCCTATTGGCGAGCAGAAAAGGAAGGTAATGTGTCCGGCCTTGGTAAAGTGAAGGGGACGATCTGGAAACGACTCCTTGGTCTATTATTATTATTTACAATCTATACGATCTTGAGAACTATTAATCCTGATTTATTAAATCTCACACCAAGGATTAATAGTGTTGCATTCAAAACCGGAGGTGATACAGAAACAGCTAGTCCCGATCAACCCAGTGTTGATATTAAACAAAAAGCTGCCGATTACGGAATCTCTTGCCCAGGAAATGGGGGAACTGCTGCAATTCCAACCATTGCTCAGTCATTTATTGGAAAAGTAACTTATCAGTACGGAGCAAAGGGGTCTGCTGGGCCAAATAATACTCTAAATTATGATTGTTCGGGATTCGTAGGTGCTGTATATACTTGCGCAGGACTACCTTCTCCTGGTGGAGGAACTGGAGGAATATTCTCAGGAAAAGTAGGCATAACCTCATTAACTCCAACACTCCTAAATAGCAAATCACTTACTCCTGGAGACCTTCTAGGGTGGACAGCCGGGAGTATGACAGGAACCAAGCAAGAAGAAGCCGGCCATGTTGTTATGTATATCGGTAACGGGAAGGCTATTGAATCCACATCGAACAACCAGGGAAAGAATCCTGGAAAAGCGGTGCAAGTCCGTGCGGCTGATGCATACACCTTGGCTCGTTTGAAATTTTTCAAGAAGGCTCCATAATAATGTAGTTTATAAAACCGCTTCACAGGCGGTTTTATGGTACACTATTTCTATATGCCAGAAGAAAAAAAGTATAGCCTTAAAAAAATTATTATCTTTGGGGTGATCGTCCTCATCCTTGCAGGGCTCGTTGGTTTTTATTTTATAAACAAAAAGAATTCTGGAAACAATCCAGCCGGACCTGATAAAGACCTCTTTCCATTCAAAGACGGCACCACTCAAGCAGATACCGCGGTAACCATTGGTGGAAACGTAACCGACGAGGGGGTTCCTCAGATAAGTGATGGTACTCCTATTTCAACAACTGATGGACAACGACTACGACAAATCACCACCTATCCTGTAACAGACTTTTTCACCTCAATAGCGACTCGGCGTACCCTCGAACCAAAACTTGATGAAGTGACCCAGCAAACAAAACTTGTTGCAAGCACTACACCAATTGATATGCTTCGTTGGAATATAAAACAAACAGGACTCCTCATGGATGCTGAGGTTTCTCCGGATGCCATTATTACTACACAGAAGACACAGACTAAAGTTCCCAACGCAGAGGAACTCTGGTTTGGCCAAGGGGGGAATAGTGCAACCTACCGTACATGGAATTCAGAGGCGCGAACCATTGGAACCTTAACAGGAATTATTCCAACCCCTGTCGTCCTTGATTATTGTATGATGCCGTTTACCCAAAACCTCAAGGTTGGGTCTAAAGGTATAGAGGTTACCGAGCTACAAAAATATATCAACCGACGACTTGCTATGAATATCGCCGTTGATGGGTCATTGGGACCAAAAACATTTGCTTTGGTAAAAAATATTCAGACCCTCCTCAATATTCCAACTACTGGTGTTTATGACCAGGTAACCAAGGACTCGCTAAATACTGATTGTACAAAAACTACTGCTGATTTTGCAAAACAAAAAAATGCCGTTGTCACACTCAACACAACACTCCTTCCTCAAAACATTCTTCGTGGGGCAGCGTCTCCAGATGGAGCACAACTATTCTCACTCATCCCTATAACTAGCGGCTTTGGAGTCAGCGGGCTTGTTTCAAATCCTGATGGAACAGGGCAGCGTAAAATTTTTGAATCACCTGCAACTGAATGGTCTGCACAATGGGTAAACAAAAACACTATCGCCCTTACTACACTTGCTTCACGGGAAGCTGATGGATACCTCTACTTCCTCAATCCAGTCACGGGTGATTTCAAGAAGGTGTTGGGGCCACTCCGTGGACTTACTACACTAGTATCACCAGATGGAAAAAAAGTTCTCTATAGTAATAGTAACGATCGCGTGTTTACCACCAAGGTATATTCCACGGATACTGGAGCATTACGAAGCTTGGACCTGGCAACACTTCCTGCGAAGTGTACCTGGCAAGATTCTGCAGTCATTATTTGTGGAGTGCCTAAAAATATAACCAGTGGTCAGTATCCTGATGCTTGGTATCAAGGAACCGTGTCGTTTAGTGATGTGGTGTGGCTCATTAATACCGTGCAAAACAGTACTAATATTGTATTGGCTCCTGATGAATCGTTTGATGTTATCAAGCCTAGGGTGAGCCCTAATAATGCGTACTTATATTTTATCAACAAAACAGATCAGACATTGTGGTCATATAGGCTGCAGTAACAAAAAAGCCCATCGGGCTTTTTTGTTACTTCTATTTCATTCTTGCCATTACAAATCTTTCTTGAGCAATCATGAACACGTTTGAAAGTATCCAGTAGAGGGCAACAGCTCCTGGTGTTGCGTATCCAAAAAACATAATCATAAATGGCATCGTCCATTTCATAGAACTGGTCATGGTTGCTGCCATTTTTGTCTGAGCATCTGCATCAGCAGCGACTGGTCCTGTAGTATTTTGCATTGCGGGTGACAGGTGCATCTGAAGAAACTGTGAGGCTCCAGCAAGTATTGCGAGGATAATGCTTCCCTTAGCGACCATATCTAACCCGAGGAACATTCCATGAATAGTACCTGGTGCATGTACGAAGGAGTAGAGGTCTGCTGGAACAATTACTGCACCAGATAAAAATACTTGGTAAAGTGCAATGATCACCGGAAGCTGTAAGATAATGAGGAGGCATCCTGCAAAAGGATTGGTCTTGTGTTCCTTGTACAGTTCTATGAGCTTCGCAGACTGCTCTTTTTGATCTGGATACTTTTTCTTTAGGGCTTCAACCAGTGGTTGAAGCTTTTTCTGTTCGATTTGAGAAACAATAGACTTGTGTGAGAGGGGGGCGAGGACTAATTTTACAAGGAGTGTAAGTCCTACTACCGCGAGACCGAGTGATCCACCAAACGAGCTGGTGAGGAAAATCAAGGCATTATAAAGAGGAATATAAAATATTGTATGAAACATATGGGGGGAGTATAGCACACTAAACTAGTGGGTCGTAGTGGTTTTTCTGCCACGGGTGACAACGTAGAATTCTTTTAGCGCCAAGGAACATGCCTTTAATGGGCCCATATTTCTCTATTGCTTGTATTGCATAAGCTGAGCAACTTGGTTCAAATACACACTGATTCTGGGGCAACCAGGGCCGAATAAGGAGCCGATAGGCTCGTATGGGTAAAATAGTTATGAAATTAATAGTTTTTTTAAACATAGAATTTCATCCTTATTCATCAAGGCTTTTTTGGGGAATATTGATATAAAGGCGGTAGGGAGAGTTGTTATAATACTCCCTAATAGTCCATATACTTGTCGACGTATCCGATTCCTCACAACCGCAGTCTTGGCAACCTTATTTGATACAATAACGGCACATTTTGGCACTTTTAAGTCCTTATCAGCCTTTACAACCACTCGAAAAAGCTCACTATTAAGGGTTTTACCCCGTGTTACCTCTGGAAACTGTTTGGTTGGAATACGATTTGATCTTTTGAGCATGTGTTCAGTTCCTCTCTCCTTGTAGGAGGGGGGATAGGGGAGAGGTTTTCATTCTAACACAAAACCCCTCTCGGGGCTCAGTGTGGAAAATTTAAGCTGAAAGCTTGGTTCGCCCTTTCTGGCGACGTCGGAGGATAAGGCTTCGTCCAGAGGTTGTAGCCATACGACCAAGGAACCCGTGGGCTCGAGCTCGTTTTCGTGTATGTGCATGGAAGTTTTTTACTGACATATGTCGGGGATTATTACATA
>CALRGS010000007.1 GCA_943357975.1 Candidatus Nomurabacteria bacterium
AGACAAAGGCTGGTTCAATTACGAACGCTCAGCTTGAGGAAATTGCTGCTATCAAACTTCCAGACTTGAATGCTCGAGATATCGAAGCTGCCAAGAAGACCGTTGCAGGATCTGCACGATCAATGGGAATTGAGATTAAGGGGTAATAAAATACCTAGGCACATAAAAAGCCCGAATTTCGCTTCGCGAAATTCGGGCTTTTGCCTACACAAGAATAGTCTTTTTCTCAAGTTGATTATCCCAGAATGTTTTCAGTGGGCAGACACCTTCTTCAAATTCCTGGGTACCTCCTTGCAGAATACAAGTACCGAGACACTCATCACCTGATGGGTTGGTTGGTTTTCCGCAAATGATAGTACCGCTCTCAGTATGAGTGTACATGCGTGGACATTCAGGAATCTCTTGAATAACTTCGCGTACGGATTCTTGTTGCGGTGCGAGCCACATAGAACCAGCCATAATATCCGGGTCGGCCGCAAATTCAGCAAGGAGTGTAGCTTTATCTTTTGCTGGCCAGTGAAATTCTCTGTTACGCACACCCACCAACCCTTGATGAAAAGCTGACGGGTTAAAGTTTTCTGCGGCTGCATCATCTTCGAGTCCATAAACATTCACGGATGTTCCATTGTGAGGTTTGATGTAGCGCTTACCCCATTTTGATTGGATCGTGTCAGATGTGTTAAAGTATCGCTCCTGAAATGTAACAATAAAAATTTTAGAGGTTTTCTCATGAACCCCGTTTGAGTTGTAGATGTGCATATGGCTATATTTTTCTTCACCTTATACCCATATTTGACCCAGGTCAAGGAAGGGAGTGTGTACGTGTACAGCTTGCCTATCAGAAGAAAAACTTAATCATCAGGGGAAAATCCTTATGGAAGTTCGTGAACTATTGCAGTAATTAAAAAAAGAGTAAGTCGTCACATGTTGTGGCTGCTTACTCTTTTTATGTGGCCTATATTGTTCCAAGAGGAAACGGATTCAATTTGTTTTTTAATATTTCAAATTTTAATCTAAAGCCGGTTACCGCATCGGTTGTGCTACTTGTTCCCAGGGAAACCCATTGAGGTGATAATTTTGGAAAGAATCGGTCACAAGGAAATGGTGCTACGGTATCAATAATTGTTGTGCAGATAGTGGTGGCATAATTTTCTGTGATGGCTCTATTGAAAAGCTCAAATCCTCCGATAATAAATACCTTGGGTGTTGTTGCTGCCTGAATGGCGTTCTCCAGATTTTTTGCCAAGACGGTATCCTTGGGAAGGTCTTTTGGGTCGAAAGTTTTACTGACGATAATATTTTTCCTTTCTGGTAACGGACGAAATCGTTCAGGTATTGATTCCAGTGTTTTTCGCCCCATAATAACAGTGTTACCCACTGTGAGTTTTTTAAAATGCTCCATATCGGTGGATATGTTTGGCCAAGGGAGTTTGCCTCGGTATCCAAAACCACGATCGGTTTTTTGAAGTGCAACAATAATAATGATTTCTCTAGTTGTTATTTTTCCCATGGAAATAGTTTTTTGGTTCGCTACTACAGTACGCTTTTTTATCAATATGTCAAGATATTGACTCGTAGGCCCTTTTTCAGTATTATCACTACTAAATTATTTAACCCCAAAAACTTAAGCCCAATGGAAGAAAATAACAAGCAGATTAACCTTTTTCTTGTGTACACTCCCGGTGATGGAGACTTTCTGTTCTTACAACAAATGGATGTTCTGAGCAATCGCCTCAAGACTCACCTCAATGTTCGTTTTATGAAGTATCCCAAATTTGAACTCGATGATTCTGAATCGGAAAAAAACTTGAGTATCAGAACCTATGAAGCGATAAGGAAGAACATCCTAGAAGCTGATCTTTTTGTAGCAGTGGCGACTCACGGCTCATCTGGACTAGGTATTGAGGTTGCAATTGCAAATTCTTGTAATAAGCGAACACTTGTTTTTTTTGAAGCTAACCTCAAACTAGGACGGTCGAAGGTAGTGGTTGGAAATTGTTCGGAAAATGAAAATTCTCAAATCAGGGAATATTTCTCGGGCACTGACCTGTTCGACTTCATCATTGACCAGGTGGACCTCATGCTTAAATAATGAGGTCTTATGAAAGGCGGTACCAATACCTATGGGTACCGCCTTTTTTCATTGGGTAAAATATGCTAGAGTGCCCTTATGTCTATTAAGGAAAAACTTAAGAATATCATCGAAACAGCCCTAGGGAATCTGGGAATTGCTGGGGTGAATTTTACCTTGGAACATCCTACCGAATTATCTCACGGAGATTTTGCATGTAACGTAGCCATGGTTGCTGCGAAACAAGTGGGAAAGAACCCAAAGCTTTTGGCAGAAGAAATTATTGTTGAAATCCAGAAAGCGGGTTCCCCCCTCCTTGCAGGAGAGGGGTTAGGGGTGAGGTCTGCAGGGCCAGGGTTTATTAATTTCAAACTCGCAAAAAGGTTTTTTGAACAAGAAATTCCAAATATTGCAAATTCTGAAACCCTCTCCACGGTAGTGGAGAGGGTGGTTCCCACAGGGAACCGGGTGAGGTTGTTTGGGGAATCTAATATCCATGCGGGACAGAAAATCCTCATTGAACATTCGTCTCCAAATCTGTTCAAGCCGTTCCATGTAGGACATATGATGAATAATGCGATTGGGGAGTCGTTAGTACGACTCATGAAATTTTCTGGCGCAGAGGTTCGTACCATGTCATTTCCATCTGATATTTCTCTAGGTATCGCAAAAGCAATTTTTATACTGCTTGAAAAAAATCCGGAGATTACCATTCAGTCTCTTGGTGACGCGTATGTAGAAGGTACAAAAAAATATGAAGAAGACGAGACTGTCCATGTTCGCGTAAAAGAAATTGCAGATAATTTATACGCACAAAAACCATCCCCAGAATGGGATGTGTTTATCGCTTGCAAGAAATTTAATATTGAATATTTTGAACAAGTTGTTGCACGCCTTGGTTCTACATTTGATTCATATGTATACGAAAGTGAGGCAGGTGAACAAGGAAAAGAGATTGTTTTGAAAAATACTCCCGCTGTGTTTACAGAAAGTGAAGGGGCAGTTGTCTACATCCCAGAAGAATCCAAAAAACATATCAGCACTTCAGTGTTTGTTAATTCTCAAGGAAACCCAACCTATGAAGCCAAAGACATAGGACTCCTTGCTATTAAATTTGATCGCGAACATCCTGACTTATCACTCTTTGTTACAGACTATCAACAAATTCCACACTTCGATGCTGTCCTTGATGCGGCAGAAAAAATTAATAAAGATTGGTCAGAAAAGTCAGTACATATTCCACATGGACGTATGTCATTCAAGGGGCAAAAAATGTCGTCACGATTAGGTGGGGTGCCATTAGCTACAGAAATTCTTGAAACTATTTTAGAAGAAGTTCGTGAGCGATCAGGAGAGCGTAACATTGATAAAGAAACCATGGATGCTATTGCAGTAGGCGCTATTAAATTTGCGATTTTGCGCGCAAAACCAGGACAGGGTATTAACTTCGATCCAGAAACGAGTTTGTCATTTGAGGGAGATTCGGGTCCGTATTTGCAATACACCCATGCGCGTATTACGAGCCTCCTTGAAAAAGGTGCAGGATTAGGAATAGTTCCGAAGTATCATGACGGGGAAGAGGTTGCTGATGTTGAGCGAGTGGTATACAGACTTCCAGGAATTGTAGAAAACGCGATTGCTGAATATGCTCCACAGTTTATTGTGACCTATTTGTTACAAGTGGCCCAGGCATTCAATTCCTACTATGCCGCAAATACTATTGTAGATGCTGCAAATCCAGAAACTTCTGCGCATCGCCTTGCGATTGCACAGGCAGTGCAAGTGGTGTTAAAGAATGGGTTGTGGCTCCTTGGAATCAAGGCACCAAATAAGATGTAACAAAAAATCTCCGTCAGGAGATTTTTTTGTGGGGGCTACTTTTTAAAAAACAGACTAAACACATCAAAGTATACGAGTGCAGTAAGGATGGCCCAGATAAAATAGAAGATTACGTTGTGCCACATATCCCGCTTGAAGGCGCCACCAATAACGAGAGCAATAGCCCCCGTGAGGTTGGCAAGGAGGAAAAAGTCACTACCAAACTTAAGTGCCCCAAAGAGGGTGAGTCCATAGGTGGTGAGGACGGTGATGGTTCCAAACCACCCGACAAAATTTCCGAATACTTCTAACATGGGTACAGTATAGATTGCATTTTCCTTTATTTCAAGTAGTATAAGTATGTCAGGCGATGATCCGATTAATCACCGGGGAGCACCTCGAAAGAAATTAAGTAGATTCGAGCGGGTAAGCCCGTTAAAGCTGTTACGAGAAGCAACCAAGGTGGTACCACGAATTTCTACCCCACGTCGCCCTATGGGCTTTGCGGGGTAAACAAAGAAACTCGTCCTTGAACCATGACCCAGAATTTTATTCTGTGAGTCGTGATTCGCGGACGAGTTTTTTAATTTAACAATTTTACCCATGAACCCAAATCCACAAAAATCACCAAATGCAGAAAATGAGGAGAAGATCCTACAGTTTTGGAATGATCAAAATATTTTCCAAAAAACCCTCGAGAAAGAATCTCCCATGGGAGAATATAATTTCTTCGAAGGACCACCAACCGCAAATGGAAAGCCAGGTATTCACCATGTCGCAGCGCGATCATTTAAGGACATCATCCCACGTTATAAAACCATGCGTGGATTTTCGGTACGACGAAAAGCAGGGTGGGATACCCACGGACTTCCTGTGGAGCTTCAAGTAGAAAAAGCACTTGGTCTCAAATCTAAAAAAGAAATTGAGGCTTATGGAATTGCAGAGTTCAATAAGCAATGTAAAGAAAGTGTTTGGTTGTACAAAGACGAGTGGGAAAAACTAACCGCCCGTATGGGATTTTGGTTGGATATGAAAAGTCCGTATGTGACCTATGAAAATAGTTACATCGAGGCATTGTGGAATATCATGAAAAAAATAAATGATCGCGGACATCTGTACAAAGATTTCCGAGTAGGACCATGGTGTGCGCGATGTGGAACAACACTCTCATCACATGAATTGAATCAGCCAGGGGCGTATAAGGATGTGAAAGACCTTTCAGTATTCGCAAAGTTTCCAATTGTTGGATTCGACAAGGCATATTTCCTTGCATGGACGACAACGCCGTGGACCCTTCCAGGAAATGTGGCTCTTGCAGTAGGTGCAGATATTGACTATGTAGAAGCAAAAGTAGGCGATGAAATTTATGTGGTAGCGAAGGATTTGATTGCGATCCTTCCAGAGGGACATGAAATTATTGCAGAACACAAAGGATCTGAAATGGTTGGAATGAAATATGAACCATTGTATCCATACATGAAGAACCTTGTGAAGGATCAGGATGAGAAAATGGAAAAAGCTTACCAGGTGTATACTGCAGATTTCGTAACAACAACTGATGGAACAGGAATCGTGCACACAGCAGTAATGTATGGAGCTGATGATTTTGAATTAGGAACAAAAATTGGGCTTCCTAAATTCCACACAGTAACAGAAGAAGGAAAATTTATTGCAGGAACTGACTTCCTTGAGGGGCGCTTTGTTAAGGAGAAAAATGAGAAAGGTGAAGAATCCGTTGCTATTGATATTATCAAGGACCTTGCCGGACGAGGGTTGTTATTCAAGAAAGAGAAATATGAACACAGTTATCCGCACTGCTGGCGATGCGATACACCGCTTATTTATTACGCGCGCACCTCATGGTATTTTGCAATGTCAAAATTGCGAGAACAGTTGCTTGCAGCAAATCAAAAGATTAATTGGGAACCTGACCATATCAAGGAGGGGCGATTTGGTGAATGGCTTGATGGTATCAAGGATTGGGCAATTTCCCGTGATCGTTATTGGGGAACACCGCTTCCGGTTTGGAGTACTGCCTCAGGGAAAAACGTGGTCATCGGAGGCATTGAAGACTTGAAAAAGTATGCCAAAAAATCTGGTAATAAATATTTCGTAATGCGCCATGGGCAGGCGGAAAGTAATATTACCCACACATGGGATTTTGCCGGAGATCCAAACAATCATTTAACTGAGGAAGGAAAAAAACAAGTAAAAATAAGCGCGGAGTTTTTGAAAGATAGGCACATTGATATTATTATTCATTCACCAATTTTACGTACTACAGAAACAGCACAATTAGTTGCAGAAAGCATTGGGTTTTCTGGAGTATTGATGATTGATGATCGACTGGTTGAGTTTCAAGCAGGTGGGGATTGGCAAGGGAAACCGATCAGTGATTTCCTTGCGCAGTTTAAAAATTATCCAAAACGGTTTATCAAAGAAGATCTGCCAGGGGAAAATTATAGAGATATTAAGAAACGGGTCATGGGCGTTTTGTATGATCTTGAGAACAAGCATGTAGGAAAAAATATTTTAATCATTTCTCATGGAAGCCCCATTCTCAATATGACTATCGGTGTTCATGGTGTATTAGAACAGGAAACGCCAGAGAATGTTGAAGAGATTGCCTATCCTAAAAATGCGGAAATTCGAGAATTGGATTTCGTGCCTTTGCCGCATAATGAAAATTACGAACTTGATTTCCATAAGCCTTATATCGATCAAGTCGAACTTGAGCTCGACAAGGAAAAACTCACACGAACTCCAGAAGTAATGGATGTGTGGTTTGATAGTGGGTGTATGCCAATGGCGCAGGATCATAAGTTGGGAGAAGTAATGAATTTCGATCCACGACCAGCTGATTATATTGCTGAAGGTGTCGATCAGACCCGAGGATGGTTCTATACCATGCATGCGATTGCAAACATGCTGCACGATAATCCAACAGAGGCTTACAAGAATGTTATTTGTATGGGATTGTTGATGGATGCGAATGGGCAGAAAATGTCTAAGTCAAAAGGGAATGTTATTGAGCCTTGGGAAATGTTTAACAAGTATGGTGCCGATGTGGTGCGATTCTGGTTCTATTCAGTAAACCAGCCAGGAGAATCAAAAAACTTTGATGAAAAATTCCTTGATGAGGCGAACAAGAAAGTATTTAATATCCTTCGCAATATTATTTCATTCTATGACATGTATGCCCAAGAATCTGTAGATGTGGATCCGTATACGAGCACCAATGTTTTGGATCAATGGATTCTTGCGCTGTGGAACAAGACACTTGCAACAGTGATTGGGGGACTTGATAAGTATCAACCTTTGGAGCCTGCTCGAGCATTGCGTGATTTTATTGGAGAATTCTCTACGTGGTATATTCGACGTAGTCGTGATCGATTCAAGTCTGACGATACTGCAGATCGAGGATATGCACTTGCTACGACAAAATATATCTTGGAAGAAATTGCAAAAACCATGGCACCGTTTACACCATTCATTGCTGAAGAAATTTGGCAGAAGTTTGGAGATAGTGAGTCGGTGCACCTTGAGAGCTATCCTATTGCAAAGTCTTTTGATCAAGAGATTATTACAAAAATGGTAGCATTGAGAGATATTGTAAGTAAGGGTCTTGAGCTACGTAACAAGTTGGGAGTTAAGGTAAGGCAGCCGCTGGCTCTGTTTAAAGTTAAAAAAATGGATCTTAATCCTGAGCATTATTGGATTATCCTCGATGAGTTAAACATTAAAGGAATGGAGGTGGATACCTCTATAGAAGAAGATGTTTGGTTTGATGCAGAAATCACCGAAGAATTAAAAAACGAAGGAGATATGCGAGAATTTTCTCGTGCAATTCAGGAGATGCGAAAGAATGCGAACCTTATGCCAAGTGATCGTGTGGTTGTCTCGCTTGCAGAAACCGAACCAGATTGGTTTGCGTCAGTGTTAGGAGATGAGATGATGCGAGCGGTTGGTGCGGAGAAGGTGGTCTGGGGAAGCGAGGCGAAGGTAGAGAAAATAGGGTAATCACCAAAAAGCCAGAAATGGCTTTTTGTGTTATAGTCTCCCCATGAAAGACAAAAAGGTTGAAAAATTAATAGTTGCAGAAAAAGCCCGCCAGAAGAAAGTGGTGAATTTGATTGCCTCTGAAAACTACGTTTCGGCTGATGTACTAAAGGCACTTGGGTCTGAGTCGGTAAACAAATACGCAGAAGGGTATGCAGGAGCTCGTTATTATGGCGGGAATGAAGTGGTGGACCAGATTGAAAACCTTTGCAAAGAACGTGCATTGAAGCTCTTTGGGCTTGATCCAAAAGTATGGGCAGTGAATGTACAAAGTTTGTCAGGTTCGCCTGCAAACGTCGCCGTATATACAGCAGTGCTTCCATTAGGTGCAAAGATTATGGGGATGAGCCTTGATCAAGGAGGACACCTTACCCATGGACATAAGGCTTCAGTGACTGGAAAATGGTGGAAACAAATTCCGTATGGACTTGATAAGGATTCTGAGCTCCTCGATTACGACGAGTTGTTGAAAATTGCCATGCTTGAAAAACCAGACATGCTCGTTATGGGATATACTGCGTACTCGAAAATTATTGATTGGCACAAAATGAAAATGGTGGCAGATAGTGCAGGTGCACATGTACATGTAGACATGTCGCATATCGCAGGACTTGTTGCGGGCGGGGTGTACCCAAGTCCTTTTGAGTATGCAGATACCGTAATGACCACAACACATAAAACATTACGTGGTCCGCGAAGTGCACTCATCTTTTCTCGGATTGATGATCGCAAGTTATATGAAAAAATAGACAAGGCAGTTTTTCCTGGAATGCAGGGAGGTCCACATATGAACCAGATTGCAGCGGTAGCGGTGGCTTTGGGTGAAGCAGCGAAGCCGGATTTTAAAAAATATGCGAAACAGGTGGTAAAGAATACAAAGGTTTTGGCAAATACTCTCGCGAAGAAAGGATGGAGGATTGTTTCAAAAGGAACCGATACTCACTTATTCCTTGTTGATACTTGGATGAACGGGAAAGGTATTTCAGGAAAAGCTGCGAGTGATCTATTGGAGCAAAACGGGATCATCGTGAATAAAAATACTATTCCTTTTGATGTGCGAAGCCCTATGGACCCATCGGGGATTCGATTGGGAACGGCCGCAGAAACAACAAGGGGCAAGAAGGAGAAGGACATGATAAAGACTGCAGAGAAGATAGATAAACTACTACGTTCATGATCGCTGACGGAAAAAACATTGCACAGCAAATAGAGGAAAAGCTCCTGAGTGAGTTTGCACATGCGCCTTTGAAAAAGGTGTGCTTTGTGTTATTTGGAAATGATCCAGCAAGTATTCAGTTTATAAAAATCAAAACAAATATTGCAGAACGTTTGGGAATCAAGGTAGATCTGGTAACCGGTCCGCAAAATATGATTACTGATCAGGCATTAGGATTGATGGATGAAGTAAATAAAAAAGATTATGACGGAATCGTAGTTCAACTCCCGCTGCCGAGGCAATTAGATGTGGATGCAATTTTATCAGAAATTCCAGAAGACAAGGATATTGACGCTTTGCATAATCTTAATAAAACCGCACCGGTTGCGCGTGCAGTTTTTGAAATTCTCGATTTTTATAATATTGATTTGGATGGAAAGGATGTTCTGGTAATAGGAAATGGAAGGCTTGTGGGCAAACCTGTTGCAGCAGAACTATCTCAACGAGGAATCAAGTATCAAGTTATTGATAAAAATACTGACGAGACGGCCATGAATGAAAAAATAAAGTCAGCGGATGTAATTATTTCTGGAACAGGAGTTCCTCACATGATTAAGCCTGAAATGATTAAGGAGGGGGTAGTACTTATTGACGCAGGAACGAGCGAGCAGTCGGGGGTTTTGGTTGGAGATATAGATCCTGCATGTGGTACAAAAGCATCGTTACTAACCCCAGTTCCTGGAGGTGTTGGACCAGTTACTGTAGTTTCTTTATTTGCGAATCTGTTATAATAACGACATGCAAAGAATTTTCGCACTGGTCGCACTACTCATTATTTTCGCAGGAGGTTTTTATTACTATTACGGATACAAGAAAAGTCTTCAGGACCCACTTGTTCGTTATGAAAAAATTATAAAACTTCCGGATGATAAGCAAGTTGCTGCATATCAAAAAACAGTGTCTGCATGGATCAAGGATCCTGTTTCTCAGATTCCTTATCCAAAAGGCTGGCGAAAAGTTTCAGTGACGACACAAGGGTATACGTTTGACGTCGTGACTCCTGATACAAATAATCCACCCCAATATTACACCGCTTTTGTTTTTCCTAAAAAATTAATTCCAAAGATGAATCTGATTAAATGTTTAAGTATCACAGGGAAAGATAAGCCCACAGATATTTGTGTAGTCGGAGATAATCCGGTAATTAATGCGTATTTTTCTATGGTTGGTTGGTTCAAAAAGTTCGGAGCAGATCAAGTAAGTAATATTCAAGGATTAGCACCAAGTAT
Source organism: Candidatus Nomurabacteria bacterium (assembly GCA_943357975.1). Classification (GTDB taxonomy): domain Bacteria; phylum Patescibacteriota; class Minisyncoccia; order Phycocordibacterales; family UBA1006; genus CAIXMG01. The sequence continues at coordinate 10,394 of CALRGS010000007.1, forward strand.
TTTTGTTGAATAATGAAAACGCTTATTTAAAAAATAAGCGTTTTCTAATGATGTAAAAACCTTTTACTTCTCCATAAATTTTCCTCCCGAGAAGGTCGTAATATTCTGGATTCTTTTCCACATTAGCGGAGAAGGTGGCCCCTGTCAGGGGGTCGGATGAGGAAGAAATTCCTGTAATTCTCGGATATGCATCAATATCAATAGATGCACCCCAAGTGGTATCACAATAACTTTCAATGCGAGAATAAAAGATATCACTTGCCCAAACAACGAAGGTGAATATTCCAGTCCTATTTGAATCAAGGCGCGTAACGCAACATTCCTCGCCATAGAAAGCAAACCAGCTGGAACTGTCTCCTAATCCTCCATACGTGGTGAATGCTACAGTGTCACCCTTGAAAATATTACTATAATGGGGAACCGTTCGTAATGAGTCTGGGGCTACTAAATCACATTGTGCGAAAACTCCTTGCAAAGAAGAAGTCATAATAAGAAAAATAATGTTTTTCATAATAATAGTTTTAAGTGAACAATTTGCCCTAGTATTCCATGCCGAGATAAATTCTAGGTAAATTATTTCTCAAGGAATAATCAAGAATGGCAAAATGGCGCCTTGACTGCTAGAATGCGCTTATGTCGTATGCGATTTACAAAACGGAGGCCCTGATTATCCGAATTACCCCTCATGGTGAGGCGAGTCAGGATGTGACTTTTCTGACACGGGATTTGGGTAAAATTACTGCTCGGGCCCAATCGGCACGTAAAGGTGAGTCAAAAATGCGCATGCACCTTACTAGGTATAATCACGTGATGATTGACGTGGTAAAGGGAAAAAATACTTGGAGACTTACGGGGATTACTACACTTGAACCCAATGATATATTTGAAGTTCCTGAAATATTACACGCTTGGCACAGAATGGTTTCTCTCGCAGAACACCTTATTCGTGGCGAGGAAGCACATCCGGAGCTTTTTGATTTTTTTATTCAAGTGATGCACACTCCTTCTTTTAGAGGAACTGACACGCGTAGTGCGACGGGGGCGTTGGAACTATTCGGAGTAATTCATGTTCTCGACATGTTGGGATACTGGCACGGAGAGAGGTTGCCAATGGTACCCACAGAAGAGGTCTTAAGTATTTGTTCAGAAAATAAGAAAAATTTAGTAAAAATGATTAATGAGTCTATCGAGGCTACACAGATTGTGGTATAATGCACCTATGATTCCTGATGAAAAAAGTTTTCTGCGCAAGGCTGAACACGAGCTCTATAGTGTTGACGGTATTACTCCTAAACAACGGAGCTTTTTGCATAGTAAGAAGATAGAGGCAAATGAGGCGTGGCGAGACGAAGAAGAAGAGTCTCATGAGCCGGTAATCAATCCTATGCATAAAACATCTATTTTCAAAAAAATATTCGTTGGATCCCTTGGGTTTTTACTCATTGCGATAATCATTGCAGGCTTGAGTTACCTTTCAGGAAATAATGCAATCTCTACAAAAAATATTGATATTACGGTTACAGCTAAAACATTCGTGGATGGAGGGGAAACGCTTCCGGTAAATGTTTCTGTAGTGAACAGAAATAAATTAGACTTGGAACTTGCGACCCTTGTTTTGGAATACCCAGAGGGGAATGGGTCAAACCCGGATGCTATTACCCGCATCTCGCGTGATATTGGAACCGTTGGGATAGGAGATACTCACAATGAATCGTTTTCAGTGAAACTATATGGAGAAGAAAATTCTGAGAAAAAAATTACTGCACATATTGAATTCCGTGTATCTGGGTCAAATGCTGTGTATGACAAGGATGAGGTGGTTGCAGTAACTATTCGTACTTCACCAATTCGATTAACATTGGATGCTCCAGCTGCAGTGATTCCTAATCAGGAGTTCCCATTGAAGTTTTCTATTATAGGGAATGGTACCGAAACACTTACGGACACCGCTCTGGTGTTACAGTATCCTACTGGTTTTACATTTACACGTGCTACCCCAAGCCCTACGACAGGGAACGCGGTTTGGTATTTGGGTGATGTGCCACCTGGAGCGAATCGGTCTATCGTGGTGTATGGATCCATTGCAGGTGGGGTAAACGATGCAAAGACAATTCGCGCATCAGTAGGTTCACAAAATAAAAAGAACGAGAATATTCTCGACTTGGTATATAACCAGCTTGCACAAGTAGTTCCATTGTCGAATGCATTCCTCGACGCACGCTTCTCGATTCAAGGAGAAGATACTGATATTGTTCCTATTGCTGCAAACGATTCGGTGAGCGTGAGTATTCCTTGGCAGAATACGTTGTCTGGAAAAATTACCAACGCACAAATCGAAGTCGTTCTCTCGGGTGCGGCCTATGATCCTGTGAAAGTTCAATCAGGGTCCGGATATTTTGACAGTCTAAATAATAAAATTATTTGGTCACGTCAACAGGTCCCTCAATTTGCCTCTATTGATCCAGGATCTTCTGGGACGGTTTCATTCTCGATCCAGCCACGACAATTTACAGCCGGACAGATCTCAGTAAATTCGCTGATTAATATGAGTATTAATATTTCAGGATTTGACTCTGCAGGAATAAAGCAATCGGCAATTAATATCGACAAAAAAACACTTGCCATTGGATCTGATATGAATTTCCTTGCGCGCACTATTCACTACTCGGGACCTATACAAAACACTGGTGCGATGCCTCCTAAGGTAAATACTGAAACCACCTATACTCTGGAATGGCAGTTAACCAATTCGCGAAATCGAGTGACAGGAGTTAAGGTCTCAACGATCCTTCCAACTTATGTAGTTTGGAAAAACGTTATGGTGCCGACTTCTGAACAGTCTCGTGTAATCTACAACGAAGTAACCCGTGAACTGGTTTGGAATGTTGGGGAAATTCCTGCAGGGACAGGTACTAATTTGCCACCAAAGATTCTTTCGATGAAGGTAGGTATTACCCCATCGGTTACACAAAAAGGGTCAGTTCCTAATCTTACGGACATTATGACGGTTACAGGGCTTGATACGTTCACCAACAAAACGATTGAGCTCACGAGACGTGCCTTGGATATGGAGATTTCAAATGATGGCTTTGCTCCTGGGTATGATGGGTTGGTGCAGTAGGTGCCACTTTTCAAGAAATGCAAAAAACCCCGTTTTGAAAACGGGTTTTTTTGTGCTATTCTGCACCTATTATGGAACACAAGGACTTGATGGAAAAGATTGTCTCTCTCGCGAAACGTCGAGGGTTTATTTACCAAGGATCTGAGATTTATGGGGGATTAGCAGGAACCTATGATTACGGACCACTTGGGACTCTTCTCAAGCGAAATATTCAAGAGTCTTGGGTAAATTATTTTGTGAAATCACAAGACAATATGTATCTTATTGATACACCAATTCTCATGCACCCACGAGTTTGGGATGCTTCAGGTCACACTAAAGAATTTATTGACCCACTTGTTGATGATCTTAAAACAAATAAACGATATCGCGCGGACCACCTTCTTGAAGAAAATGGTGTTAATGCAGAAAAAATGACAATAGATCAGATGGATGCAAAGATCAAGGAGTTGAAATTAAAAAGCCCAGAAGGGAATGAGCTTTCAGATGTCCGAAAGTTTAACTTGATGCTTGCAACAAAAATGGGAGCTGTAGAAGAAGCGGCCTTAACAACCTATTTGCGACCGGAAGAGGCTCAAAGTATGTTTGTAAACTTTAAAAACATATTAGATTCATTTTCTCCGAAGATTCCTTTTGGAATTGCTCAAATAGGTAAGGCTTTCAGAAATGAAATTACTCCTCGAGATTTCATTTATCGATTACGAGAATTCGAAATCATGGAATTTGAATATTTTATTCGTCCAGAAGTTGAGTGGGAGCCACTATTCGACGGGTTCCTTGATCAGCAGAAAAAGTGGTTGGCAACCATTGGGGTTCCAACAGAGAAGCTTCATGAAATGGAGCATCCAGAAACTGCACGAGCTCACTATAGTAAAAAAACAGTAGATCTTGAATTTGAATATCCGTTTGGAACCAAGGAGCTTACAGGTCTTGCTCATCGTGGAAATTATGACTTAGGAAAACATCAAGAATTTTCTGGAGTTTCTATGGAAGTTTTTGATCAAGATACAAATAGTAAATTTATTCCTCATGTACTTGAACCTACTGTAAGTGTAGATCGTTCCGTATTGGCAGTGCTCTGCTCTTGTTATCATGAAGATGAGGTTGGTGGAGAGTTGCGAACAGTAATGAAATTACCTCCATCTATCGCGCCATATAAGGCATGTGTTTCGCCGCTTCTTAAAAATCGCTCAGAACTTCAGGAAAAAGCTCGAGAAGTATTTAGTATTCTTAAAAAAGAACTTGGCTGGGTAATGTATGATGACAATGGAAACGTTGGAAAGCGTTATCGTCGTCAGGATGAAATTGGAACGCCTTGGTGTATCGTAGTAGATTTCGATACGGTTGGAATGGGGGATAATATTAACCCAGACTTCAAGGACATGGTTACTATTCGTGATCGAGATACAGGATCTCAGGAACGAGTCGCGATTAGTGACTTGGTGAGCTATATACAATCAAGGATGTAAGAAAATTGCCCTCATTCTACCGGATGAGGGTGGTTTTTTTGACATTGTTTAATATTTACGTATAGTGAAAAGAAAAAGAATATGAATAAACCATTAGCCAGAGACACGACAGCTACACGCGTAGTTGTCGCCTCAAAAAATCCCGTAAAAATATCCGTGGCCAAGAATGCTTTTCTAGCAATGTTCTACCCAAGGAGCTCTTCATTTATTGAACGAGTTGCATTATTTATACACAGAATATTTAATCCCCACCAGTACCTCTTTCCAGCGATTGATGCTCCGTCTGGAGTTTCTGCGCAGCCAATAACCCTAGAAGAGACGAAACAAGGAGCATTGAATCGCCTCAAGTATAGTGAAGAGCTTTGCCCGCTGTGTGACTTCTGGGTTGCAATGGAGGGAGGGGTTCTTATAGAAGGCCTGGAGGTGGTTGAAATCGGTTTTGTTGCTATTAAAGAACGTGGCTACGAAAGAATTGCTTGGGCAGAAATTAGTCGGTTTCCAGTTCCTTATCAAGTTGGTGAACTTATTCGTCAGGGTATGGAAATGGGTCTTGCCAACGATAAAGCTTTTGATTTAACGAACTCGAAACAACAAGGAGGCATGCCTGGAATTATTACAAAGTTTTTCGATGTGAGCGTACTTACTCGTAAGGATGTTTATTACCAAGCTGCTGTTCTTGCGTTTGCACAACTAAGGAACAAACATTTGTATCCTGAGCATCATTAGTTAGTACCGGAAAAGGGTTGTACGAGAGTATGACCCTTTTTTATTGCATTAATTTCTCTAAGCTTTTTCCTATGCTATACTCCCAATCTATGAAACCCAAAGTGAAAACACTAAAAAACGGGATGCGGATTATTACCGTTCCCATGAAGGATAACCCAACCGTTACTGTACTGGTAATGGTAGAAGCGGGGACTCGGTATGAAACTCGTAAGACAAACGGGCTCTCACATTTTCTGGAGCACATGTGCTTTAAGGGTACCAAGAAACGCGGAAGTCGCGAGATTGCGTATGAGCTTGAGGCAATGGGGGCAGCTACCAATGCATTTACTGGATATGACTACACAGGATATTACGCCAAGGGTCGCGCAGAACTATTTCCTAAATTATTAGATGTGGTTTCTGATGTGTATTTGAATTCAACGTTTCCTGAGGCAGAGCTTGAAAAAGAGCGTGGAGTAATTTGTGGTGAAATTGATATGAATGAAGATGTTCCTCAGAGCAAGGTGCAATACATGGGACTGGAGGCTTTATATGGAGACCAGCCAGCTGGCTACACCATCCTTGGTCCTAAGGAAAATATTTTAAAATTCTCACGTGAAGACTTTATCAAGTATCACAAAGATCACTATGTTCCAGAAAAAACAGTACTGGTTGTTGCTGGAGGGGTTGATATTGTAGCTGTAGAAAAAGAAGCGACGAAAGTATTTTCTGGAATGATTGTCACAAAAAGAATAGAGAAGAAAAAAATCGCAAAACAAGAAGGTTCTCGTATTTTTATCAAAGACAAGAAAACAGATCAAAGTCATTTGTATTTTGGATTACGATCGTTGCCTCTCGGTCATAGTGATGAAATGGCGCTTGCAGTACTTGTGGGGGCTCTTGGGAAAGGAATGAGTTCTCGTTTATTTTACAAGTTGCGCGAAGAAATGGGTGCCGGGTATTATGTTTCTGCAGATACTATGGAGACAGATGATACTGGTGTATTTGAGATTTCAACGGGTACTCAGCCATCGAGGGTTCCAGAAGTTATTAAGGCTATTTTGGGAGAAATAGAAACCATTACCCAGGAGCCTATGACTCCTCCAGAGCTTGCAAAGACCAAGGAATACCTTATAGGGCGATTGTATATGGGTTCTGAGTCTACTCATGCCCAAGCAGAAATGATGGCAACCCAGGCCATTTTTCACCAACCCTTGAAGACAGTGAAGGATATAGAAAAAGAAATAAGGGGAATTACGGTCCAAGACGTCCAAAAAGCCGCTAAAAAGTACCTTAGACCTGAGCATTTCCACCTCGCCATTATTGGCCCCCATAAGAACAAGCAGGCGATCACGAGGGCATTTGGAGCCTAGATTTCATTATGGTATTATTCTCATATGGAACACCGCCATATTACGATTAATACGAAAATCATCTGGACAGTTTTGCTAGTAGGTATTTCAGTTTTCGTAGCATGGAAATTGCGCAATTTTATCATGGTTTTGTTGATCTCGGTGATCATTGCTTCATTTATTGAGGCGGGGGCTCGTGCTTTGAAAAAAATTCATATTCCACGACCTGTTGCTGTATTTTTTCTCTATGGACTCGGGTTTGCGGTTATTGCCGGGGTACTCTATTTAATAGTACCGTTGTTTGTGCATGAAATTGCAGACTTTATTGATCTCTTCCCAAAAAATTCATTGTTAGTAAAACTAGTGGGACCATTAGCAGACAATGGATTTAATAGTGCAACGTTTAAACAAATTCTTGCATCACAAAATTTATCAGGAGCATCAGGATTCCTAGGTGCACTCCAAGGGATTTTCGGAGGGTTGTTAAATGCGATGATTGTGGTGATTATTTCGTTCTACCTTTCTATCCAAGAAAAGGGAATCGAACAATTTTTACGAATCGTTACTCCTGATCAGCACGAGGATTATGTAGTTGGTCTTTGGAATCGAGTGGAGAAGAAAATTGGATATTGGTTTGGTGGGCAAGTCCTCGTTGCGATCTTGATTGGGTTAGTAACTTACTTGGGATTGTTCCTCATGGGAGTTCCGTATGCGCTTATTCTTGCAGCTGTTGCAGGATTGTTTGTATTCGTTCCGTTTGGAACAGCTATTTCTATGGCACCTGCATTAGTGCTCGGATACTTGGGAGGAGGTGTTGGTCTCGCGCTCCAGATATTCTTTTTTTACGGAATAGTGCATTATATCGAGTCATATTTCTTCACCCCATACATTCTCCATAGAACAATTGGAATGCCGATGCTCGTGATCATCCTTTCAGTGATTGCCTGTCTCGAACTCTTCGGCCTTATTGGGGTAGTGATTGCGGTGCCTATCGCAGTACTTATCCTTGAGCTCGTATACGATTATGGAGATTTTACCAAGAAAAACAAACACGCCTAGAGCGTGCTTTTTCTTGAAAAAAAGACCTTTTTCCTGTACTCTGGGGCTATGTCACAAAAATCATTCTATATTACAACTACCTTGCCATACGTGAACGCACCACTGCATATGGGACATGCCTTGGAGTTTGTGCGTACAGATATCATTGCACGTTCGAAGATACTTGCTGGGTATGATGTATTTTTCAATACTGGAACAGATGAGCATGGAGTAAAAATTTACAACGCAGCAGCGGAGGCAGGGATGTCTACCCAGGAATTTGTAGATAGAGGGTTTGAGATATTCAAGGAACAGCTGAAACAGTTTGGAGTTACTGAACACCTTCATTTTGTCCGTACTACTGATAAGCATCACGAGGATGCAGCACAAACTTTTTGGAAAATAGTACGTGATAACGGATATATTTATAAGGATACTTACAGAACAAAATATTGCGTGGGGTGTGAGGACGCAAAAACAGACTCAGAGCTGGTTGATGGGTATTGTCCATTGCATCCAGGAAAGGAGATTGAGTATATCGATGAAGAAAATTATTTCTTCAAATATTCTGCATTTACTGAAAAACTCCTTGCATTTTATGAGGCGCATCCGCATTTTGTAATTCCTGATTTTCGCTATAACGAAATTAAGGAGTTTGTAAAACGAGGGTTGCAAGATTTTTCTATTTCACGTTCCAAGGAGAAAATGCCTTGGGGAATTTCTGTTCCTGGTGATGATTCACAAGTAATGTATGTTTGGTTTGATGCGCTCACGAATTATATTTCGACACTGGGTTGGCCTGAAAGTGAAAAAGGCTTTGAAAAATACTGGACACTTGGAAACCCGACACAATATTGCGGTAAGGATAATAATCGATTTCAATCTGCAATGTGGCAGGCAATGCTCATGGCTGCAAACCTTCCTAATTCTGAACAGATTGTGATCAATGGGTTTGTTATGGGTGGAGGTGGAGTGCGTATGTCTAAAACCCTAGGTAATGTGGTTGATCCACGCGATATTGTTACTGAGTTTGGCACGGATGCATTACGATTGTTTATGATCAAGGAGATTAGTGCTTTTGAAGATTCTCCGTTTACACGAGAGCGATTTTTGGATGCCTACAATGCACACCTTGCGAACGGTTTAGGAAATCTGGTTTCTCGTACTATGAATATGGTGGTGACTTATGATGTCGACATTTCACAAGTTTCATTTCCAGAATTCAGCAACATTAAGCATCCTGCATATGAAACTTTTGAGTTGAACAAGGTGGCTGATGCGATTTGGGATGAAATTAAAGACCTTGATTTATATATTGCAGAAAATGCACCGTTCAAGAAAGTGAAGGTAGATGTTGCAGGTGCTCACGACGACCTCCGTCATGTGACACAGGGTCTTGCACGCATTGCTGTATTACTACAACCAATCATGCCAGATACTTCTGCGAAAATTATAGAACTTATCAAGACTAAGCAAAAACCCGAAGCCCCA
>CALRGS010000008.1 GCA_943357975.1 Candidatus Nomurabacteria bacterium
TCCCCTTCGCAGGGGAGGAATAACCCCTTGAAAAATATCCAAAACCGTGTAATATAGTTCCCGGAAGTGTGGCCGAGTGGTTTAAGGCAACAGTCTTGAAAACTGTCGTACCGAAAGGTACCGTGAGTTCGAATCTCACCACTTCCGCAAAAAACTCAGATCAAATTCAAAACACCCCTGGAGGGGTGTTTTGAATTGTCTTCGTAAGCACATGCACACTATTTATTAATAGTTAATTCTTCAGCGGCATTGATCCACTGGCAGCTGCAGGCTGATTTGAAATGTCGCAGCCAACGTAGGTCTGGGTATGCCCCATGAATCCTGTAGAGGTATACATCGCAATACCTTTTACCTTCCTTCCGTCCAGAAGAGTAACCGTGCATGTTCCATCCCCATTGTCTGTACCCCGAGATGTTGAGACCGGGTGGTTATTACCATTGGAGTTATTTGCAAGTGCAGCAGGGTCACATCCGCCTTGTGAATTAAGTACTCCATTTGTTACAACTGCCTCAATAATACGAATTCTGCCACTTCCGTTACGTCTTCCGGTATCTCTATATGAGTTACAACTACCATCAAAATTAACAGTAACGATAAGGCCTGCTTTTACCGGTGCGGTATTAAAAAGTGAGGCACCTTGGTCAGTTATTGGTCCTGCTTGTCCTATGAAATACCCACCGACTGCAAATACTACAGCAACTACAACTAGTGGTAAAAACTTTTTTGCGTATTGATTCATGGCTTATATTATAAGCCATTGGATAATCCTTGGCAATTCTTGCTATTTTCATACCAAGTTCTAACAGCCTCAACAGTCCCCCGCTAGCAAAATACCCCTTGTTTACAAGGGGTATTTTCGTGGCGGGAAATGAGGTTCAAACTAGATCTGAACAAATTACTATTTTAGTTAAGCTCCAGAATTACTGCTGCGTGGTCACTTTCTACAGGAGTCTCATCAGTAGTATTTTCTTTTGAAATACTTTCATTTTGTACATCAATGGATACTATTTTATCCTGAAGATTTTTCGAAACAAGGATATGGTCAGCCATATATCTTTCTTCGCCTATCATAATTGAATAACGTTTTGATTCGGGAATAAGTTTACTCGTTGCAATCAGGCTATCTGAAAATTTTTTAATACCACCCTGAATCATTCTGAATATCGGATTTGATAATTGTGTATTAAAATCGCCAGCAACGATGACTTGCGCGTCAGCGTTTTCCTTGAAAAATCCGTCAATCGTTTCGCGGGCCTTTTTAGCTTGTGATGCACGAAAGAGTTCGGATCGGATCATTCCATCTGCGAATGAAATTTGGGTTTCCATTGGAATACTAACCCCATCAGGTGACTGTTCGGGCATGGCGAAGTTGCTTTTGAGGTGGATTCCAAGAAGATACAGCGGTTTGTCTTGGTAAGTTGTTTTTACGCATACGAAATCCCTGCGTGCCCAGAGTCGTGGTCCGATGGTGTCGGTATCTCCTGTGATAAAAACAGGGATACTTGCAACCGATGGAACTGATTCAAACAATGCCTCCTTAGTCTTGAGAAGAGTGGCATTACCAACACCATTTTGATCGGGAGTTGCTATGAAATATGAATAATCAATACTGCTTTGTGCGATTATTTTTTTCAAGACATTTTCGGAAGCAAGCTCTTGTAGGAAAATGACATCGGCATTCTCGTTTTTAAAAAACTCCGCAAAATGGTCGATCCGGGCCTGGACGAATTCATTGGTATATGTCCACTCCTTTCCTGAGTGCGTATGTGTCCCAGCATCAAACAAGAATTCGAGATTTTGAGTTAGTATCTTCATAAGACGATTTTACCATGTCAGTGCGATATTGCCCATAAAACCCTTTGGTGGATTTATGAACGAACCATCTAATAGTACTACGGAGTGACTTTATATATTATTAGCTAAATCCACGACCCAAGGCAGCCCAGGACTCCTGATCAAATCAATTCTCATATCCTTTACTGCGCTGCACAGCATAGCTCCCTCTCATACCACGTTCTAACAGCCTCAACAGTCCCCCGCTAGCAAAATACCCCTTGTTTACAAGGGGTATTTTAGTTCAAACCAAAGACTTGCAAAGGAGGATATAAGGAGTAGAATTTGAGGTATATGAAAAATCCACTTGATCGTTTCTTTGGTAAGAAGGCCGAAGATCTGAACATAGAAAAAACTGATATCATCGAAAAGAGTAATTCTGTTGTGGAACAACAGAAGAATATGGATGCAAGAAAAAAACGGAAGGAAGAGCTTATATAGGGAATTAATAAAGAGTTAGATGACTTGGAGAAAAATGCTGTCCCTGGATCTGGAAGTGAATTTGATTCATATTTAAAAAGATCTGGAAATTTGATGAATAGGCTCGAGAGTATAAAAAATACACCAGTCTCTGATGATATTTTTTCAGTGTCAGAATAGAGAGTAAGTGGGATGTGTGGTAAAACCTCACTTTTCATCAGTTCAGTTCCAGTATCCTTTACTACGCCGCACAGCCTAGCTCCCTCTCATACCACGTTCTCACAGCCTCAACAGCCCCCCCCCGCAGATGAACATGAGGTTCGAATTTCTGATATACCTAAGCTGTGACAAAAGAGGAAGAAGTTCATATTGTTTCCTACGATCCTGGCTGGATCGAAAAATTTAATCAGGAAAAAGAATAAATCGAGAAAATTATTGGCTCATTTACCCTGGCTTGCCAAAACTAGAAGGTGGGGTATACTTTACTTACTTATTAATTTATCCAGTCTATTTATCTTCTTATGAACAATACAAACAAAACACGAAATCTGATCCTCGTTGTAATCCTGGTGATTGCCGCAGGTGTTGCAGGGTATTTTATTGGCAGTGGAGCACTGATAAACCAGGGGGCGTCGCTTTACAAAACGAACACCCGAGCATCAATCAAGGATCCTAATATTTCAAGTACTGGTCCGACAGGTGGAGATACACCAATGCTTGCTGGTAATGGTGATCCTGCTGATGTTGCTGATATTGTTGTTTATCTTGAGGACGGAACTTGCGTTAAGGGTAATAACCGTAAAGGCTGGACGAATGGAACAGTTGGCCGGACAGCTAATGGGAGACCATTCTGCGTGCTAGAATTAAGAGTTTCTTCAGGTCAGAATAATATATTAAATTCATTATTTAAAGATGTTGACCTCACAAAATTGACTCTAGATTTAAAATCGTCATCGACTAAATAATCAAACCGAATTAAATTATAAACATATCCGGTCCTTCTAAGGAATCAGGGTGTGACTCATTCTCCTCCTACCACTTCGTAACAGCCTCAACAGCCCCCCGCAAATTTACAGATTCACCAAAAACCTCACTCCTACCCCAACTAAAATTGAAGACAGGTTCGCAATTACTGAAAGGGCGCCCGCCCGTGTCCAATTTATTTTGAATAGGAATCTGTATAAAATCAGTTCAATAACAATGACCCCAAGTTCCACAAAAACATACGGGGTGTTTCGTATATGCAAAAGATATATCACTATAGGGTGAGTCAGCGAGTTAACGAGAAAGACTCCTATTACCCATTGCCAGAGCTTCTGAGGTCTTTGTATAATAAAAATAATCGCGGTTTCTGAAAGAATGGTGACTGCATAAGTGAGCAGAATTGTTTGTTCAATAAACATTATTTTTTTCTAAACATTATAACGATAACCAGTCCAAGGAGTGCAACAATGGGGAGCCAGATGTACACTCGCACAAACGGATTTGAAGAATTTAGCAACATATCAGTCTTTTTCTCTAATGTTGGTTCATCCATTACTGTGGGTTGAACATTTTCTGTTGTTACTGGGACCTCTGATGAAGTATTCGAATTTATAAATGCAAGAATTTTAGCAACGTCAGTAGCATTCCTGTGATAGATTGTCGCTGTACTAACATCATTATTTCGTAAGACATCAGGATATTCAGCAATTACCTCTTCAGCTAAGCGGTCAATAGTATTGAAGTCTGCTTTATGTGTTTGAATAAACGCTCCAAACGCAGCCTTACAACCCATGAGTTCTAGTTCCTTGAATATATCAGGCGGGGTAAGCCCCTTTGGGGAACCATACTGATTAAGGGTAGTATCAAATGACTGCACAAGAGCATCCGTGCTGTTTGCAAGTCTCCAGATAACATTTTTGATATACAGTGATGTCCAATCGACATTAACATCAACACTATACTGACGCTCAGTCCGAATACGACTATCACATGACTGGAGTGTGCTCGTGAGTTGTTTGGCGAGTGATTTATAAAGATCACCCAAAGAAATAAAAGACTTATTGTCTATGACTGGTCGTAACTCATCTGGGGTCATCGAGCTAAGATAAGTTACCGGGAAGCCGAGATCATATTTCGTTGGAAAAAGCGTATTGGCCGTGATACCTGTAAAATGGACTTCATCCAACACTGATGTCGTAGCTGAACCTCCTTCCCCCAAATAGATCGGGGTGATTGAATATCCGAGCCTTGTCGTACTACAATCATAATCAGTATTACAAAATGTATGGGAGAAACTATCTGTTGGAGTATAGAGACTAAGGTTTGAAAAAACTTCTCGTTCATTGCCAACCATTGTTTTTATTAAGTAAACATCTTCAGTGCCATCTTCAACCTCATAACACTTTCCTTTTTCAACAACGGTCCATGGTTTGCCACGGGCCTGACCTGTCTTTGCAGAATAGTCAAAAACAAGAAAGCTGCCCTGTTCCACAGCTTCTGGATTAATAATACTCACACAGCTTGTTTTATGGTCGGTCACCCAAAAAACCGTATTGGGGCCACCATCATCTGCTTTCGTTATTTTTGCAGTAACCATGAGAACTGCCAAGACAAGGACAATGCTTAAATATTTTTTCATGATTACAGTGTATCTCCATTATCGAGAATATGCCACAAATAGGGTTTTGAGGGGGCGGAGGTAATATAAATATATTTAAAAGGTATACTTTTGTTGTTTATACCACGTCCTCACAGCCTCAACAGTCCCCCACCAAGTCATGAGCGCAAGAGATACTTCGCGCATGACATAAGAAAAAGACCGTTTCATTTACGGCCTTTTTCTTTAAAATTTTGTTAACATAGGCCCATAGTAATTCGAGGTCAATACAATCTAAGATCACAGAATATCAAAGGTTTGGTGCTTGACATTATACAATAGTTGTTATACAATGTTTATAGGTTCGTTAGCCCCTTTAATTGCTAACTATGGGACGAATTGAGAAACGCCCCCAACGCTAAATTGAAACAAACCCTCTCGGCATCGCACGTTGCGGTAAAATTCTTTGAAAAATGAAAAAAATATTTTTTTCAATCGTTACGTTGTTGATTTTAACTAACACACAACTATCTGCACAAGCGGCAAACGATACAACCCTTGCACTTGCTATTCGTAGCACTATACAAGGATTCTCAAACAACTACTGGTATACATTCGACAAAAAGAAGTTTGAACTAAACCAAGATAGTGCAAAACTCTATCAACTTGTAACTAACAAAATTCTCACAAAGGATCATTTATACGATCATCAGAGCGCTTGGGATGCACTTACAGGTGAAGAGTATAAAAATACTAGTAAGAGAAAATGGGAAAAGTACAATAAAAACAAGAGCTTTGTTACAGATGAAACAGGATATTGGTGTGGTATCTCCACTTATGCAAGCGCATTAGAGGAATGGAGAACATTTCAAAAAACAGGAAATTGCAAAGGTTCATGGAGGGATCTAAAGGAAAAAGGAAACAAGATTTCCAAAATCAATACTATTATAGTAACCGAAACTAGTGATCCAAGTTATCTGCCTTGGCATCCGACTATTTTACCAAGTGAGATCTTGGTTGGATACGCAAGTAGTGATTGCTGGAGAACACCCATAGCCCTTAGATACAAAAAACCTAGATTGAATATGGTTTTGCTTACTGATTCACTAAGAAGCATGCTTGTTGACCCCGCTCGATTTGCTGTTATTGAAAAGCTGGTGAATGATTCTAACTTGGTACAACCTTTACAAGTTGTACAGGCCACAACACAAGATTCAACTAAGTTCTCATTGATCGTTTCTAAGCAGGACACTATTTTGTTTCAAGATTTCGCAAAAGAAGACGGGGACAAAATCTCTATTTACTTCGATGGAGAAATTGTACAAGAATCAGTCAGTATTGAGCATAGACCATACGCAGTACCAACAAAATCAAGAAGTTCTTTAATTGAGATTATTGTTGAAAGTGAAGGATCAGAGTCGCCATGTACTTTGGAGGTTTTGATAAATAACAAACAATATTTGTTTTCCAAGAAACAAGGTGAAAGTATCGCTATTCTTAGAAAATAAAACCTCTTAACAAATCAACCGCAGTGCCTTCGAGAAATCGAGGGCACTTTTTTATTTACCCCACATCCACATAATCTCTGTACACCTCAGCAGTCCCCCGCCACAAGAGGCAATTCCTTGTTTTTATGCTATAACATCAAGTATGAACATTAGACCTGACCTGAAAGAAGTTCCTGCGATCATTCGGTCCGTACGACCCATGCTCTTGCCTTATTTTGGAAACATTAAAACAACAGAGAAGGCTGGTAGAATTCACGATGTGATAACGGAGCTTGATACTCAAATTGAAACCTACTTAAAGGAAAAGTTTTTTGAAATCCTTCCCACCGTTGGTTTTTTTGGAGAAGAATCGGGAGGGGAAAAGAATAATAATTTTTGGCTTGTTGATCCAATTGATGGGACACTCCCCTTTGCTCGAGGAATTCCTTTTTGCACGACCATGGTTGCCCTCATTGAAAATGGTGAGGTAGTATTTTCTGCTATTTACAATTTTGTTACCGATACCTTATTTTTAGCTGAAAAAGGAAAGGGTGCTTGGGAAAATGATATTCAAATTCATGTGAGCGACCACCCACTTAAGGGTGCCCTTATTAAGTTTGAAACTATTAGAGAAGACACTACTCACAACGCATTTAAAGACCGTATATACCATCAAGCTATTCCTTTTGAAACAGTTGTTGCTGGTCATGAATTCTGCCTTGTTGCATCAGGAAAAATTGACGGGCGTATTTGCATTAATCCCTATGGCAAGGATTATGATTTTGCACCGGGAGCACTACTTGTTTCTGCGCCTGGATCAATCGTTTGACCGAGAGTGAATGGATTTGTTCGGGGTGCAGCAAAAGATACCAGTGGATAAAAAATGGATATGATCATTAAAAAACTTAAAAATACAAGGTTTCTTCTAAGAACATACATCCCATAATTATAATTCACTTCCTGAGGGAAGTACAGTGGAAAACTTTTCTTAATAGGCCTTATCAATTTGATGGTAACTTACTCTGTTCGGATATCGATTTGGGTACAAAAAATGCTTGTGCCCTGAGTTAACCAACTGTTCAATTCTTAAGAAATATGCACGGAGATATGAATATATTCAGTGTAACCAATTAAAAACACCCTTTGGAATCCCAATGGGTGTTTTCTTTTTAGTGCCTTGCGTAGCTAGGCTCTATTTCGCCATGTTTTTTCGGACTTGTTGGAATGAGATCTCGCGGTAGCTTCTTGTTTCAAATGCTTCGTACCTTTTGGTCGCGGACCAAATGCAGTTTCCACTTGTTCCTGAGTAATATTGTAAGCTTGTAAAATTTCATGAAGTGATTTTCCTGATGCAATTTCGTCTTCGATCTGGCCTACATCAAGCCCCAATTTTGTCGCAATCGTTGCGATCTGTGTGTTGGACAACTTGTGTCTACCTTTTTCATCGACTACTGCACCAAGCGCACCTCGGATTTGCCTCATAGTGATATGGTGTCCTTCGAGAACAACTTTAATGGGCTTCCCTGAAGCGATTTCACTTCGGATACTTGCAATCTCATTAGGATTCAATTGTAAATTTGCTGCAAATGCGGTACTGGAACTTAAAATAAGAAATAGTGCTATCATTCCCCCAGTAATAAATACTTTCTTTCGCATGGTGTGTGCTGGAACGCAAGAGGTTGGTAAGGTTGATAAATATTTGATGCGGCATACGACGTCGCATCTACTTATTTATACGGCGATTCCTTTTTTTCTGGTGCAAGAATAGACAAATATGTTATCGTAACACCATGGACAAGACTGATGCGCAACTTGTAAACGAAATTCTCCTTGATACACAAGGATCTTTTGAGGAGCTTGTTACTCGTTATACCAAACCTCTGTATAACTTCACTCTTCGCCTCACAGGAAGCGTTCAAACTGCCGAGGACTTGGTTCAAGAAACCTTTATTAAAGTCTGGAAAAACCTTACCCGCTACGACCCTCAACAAAGTTTTCGTGCGTGGATCTTCACTATTGCGCGCAATACGACTACTGACTATCTACGTAAGAAAAAAACTATTCCCTTCTCGGTACTTTCCAAGGACGAACACCTCTTCGAGGAAACCCTTTCGGATGACGCAACGATTCCCGATGAAACCCTAGCACAACTTGAAGACACCGCATCGCTTGAAAAACTCCTTGCAACCCTCCCTATTGATTATCAAATGGTACTCCTCCTCCATTACCAAGAAGGTCTCACGTTTGAGGAGATTGGTGATGTGGTCGACAAACCACCCAACACCGTAAAAAGTTGGCATCGACGTGCCATTCTAGAACTACGCACCAACCTCACCCGGCCGCCTGACGGCGACCACCCTCTCCACTATCGTGGAGAGGGTCACATCTGACCTACGCACCAAAAACCTTTATAATCTCGTATAACTAATTAACCTATGGATCCAAAACTTACTAAAATTTTCTGTGATTTCCAAGTAGAACCTCGCCAATATCTCTGCGCGGATATTTGCCATGTCATTGTCCTTCGTGAAAAACGCTCTCGGCATATCAAATTCTTTGGCTACACTATCATTGCAATAACTGCCCTTATAGCTATTGTTCCTACAAGTATCAGTCTCGTGCACCAACTGGGGCAATCTGGATTTGGCCAATATGCATCGCTTGTGGTTTCTGATGCTGGAGCCCTTACTGGATATTGGAAACAATTTGCAGTAACTCTTGCAGAGTCAATTCCAGGAGTAAGCCTTGCCCTTGTCCTCGGAATAATACTCATCCTTGGATGGTCGGCTCGAAATGCTATCCAACAAACCAAACCATTATCAACTATTCGAAGGTATGCCTAATATGGAACAAGAACCAAAAAAAATAAGTTGGCACGAACGAGCTCAAACAGTTCTCCGTCATGTAGCGCAGTCAAATAAGATAAGTATGGTTATGTATGGTATTGGAATCCTCCTCATTGCAATTATTATTTTTCAAACAGGCATGATCATTGGACGTGGCAAGGAAAGTATTATCAATGAACAAAAAGAGCGCTACCCTATCAATCAACCTCTCCCTACTGCACACGGGACTGCTGGAAAAATTATTTCTATCAACCTTCCCACCCTCCTTGTTGCAGATGAAGACCATACTGAAAAAATGGTATTGCTTCGTGATGAAACTATTATTCGATCACTGAGAGCAAGTCTTCTCCCTAACGAACTGAGTCTCGATGATTATATTGTTGTCATCGGAACACCAACTACCAAGGGCTATGTTCAAGCCAACCTCATTCGTGTGTTACCAAAAAACTAATTTCGCTCTCTATCACTAGACCCACTTCCTTTACAATCGGAACATTGGTACAATACTAACTAGCTATGATCCACGCGCAAACAAAAAAATATGAATGGGATGCGTTTGAATATGAACACCAGGAAAAATCTACTGACTGGTATTGGGCACTAGGAATTATTGTGGTTGTCGGATGTATCTTGTGTATTATCTCGCATAACTATTTGTTTGCGGTACTTCTTGCTTTTGGTGGAGGAATGATGGGGTATTACGGAAATGAAAAACCGAGACCAGTACACGTGGAACTTTCTGATATAGGAATAAAGCTTGACCGGGACATGTATATTTATGAGACTATAGGAAATTTTTGGATGTACACTGATCATAAAAATCATCAACGTATTACGTTTATTACTGGACGCAAGGTCATGCCTCAGACAACCGTCACCCTTCCTGACTCCATTCCAGCAACTGACATTCGTACTTATCTGCTCACCTTCCTCGAAGAAAAAGAGCTCAAGCCCAATGTCCTTGATTTACTAGCGGAGAGTGTTGGTCTCTAAAAAGAACCCTTGAAAAAGGGCTTTTTTTATAGTAAGCTGTGCCCTGCGTAGCGCGCATGCGTGAAGCAGGGGTCCCGTAGTTCAACGGATAGAATGCGAGCTTGCGGAGTTTGCGATCTAGGTTCGATTCCTAGCGGGATCACCAATTTGAATTAAATAAAAAAATCGCCCGAGATTGCTCTCAGGCGACTGTTTTTACGATCCGAAGCAAGGGACATGAGCTAGGCCTGCCGTTTCCTTGGACCAGGATTAGAAAGTAGTAAAATCCTCCTGTTCTCATTTACCTTGATAACTACTTGATACCTTCGGATATAACATAACGACTCAAATTAACGTGATAAAAACCTCCTGATTGGCTAACCGAGACACTAACAGGGTTAGTTCTTTTGTTTTCCAATTTTGGAACAAGAAAGACAATGTTGTAGTTTTTCTTGTTCCTAGGAAAATTCCAACGTGCCCTTTCCTTGAAATCAGACCCAAAAGCACTAGCGTTTTCGTACAAAAGAATACCTCGAGCTGCTGGAGAGGTTGTTACCTGCATAATGTAGGCTGTATATTCGATAACCCCTTCGTCTCCACCCAAAGACTTTCTCGTATCACTCACTACAAAGAAACTCTTGAACATTTTTTGCCATAAATTTGTATCATGGCTCGACATTCGCAAATCAAATGATCCGTATGGAATTACCTGTTTCTTACCTGCAGCATCAGAAAACTTAAGATTCTCAGGCAGCGAGTATCCAGGAAATGTTTTCGCGATCTGGATGCAAGAGTCTTGATCAAATTGTCGAGAAGTTGAGTATGTGGTTACTGTGTGACCTAAAATTAACTCTGTTTTCTTTTTCATAGTGTTTGTTTTAATTATTAAAGAATGAATTCCCTCCTAGACTACTCTTAGGCCTAGTGGATGTTAAGTTTTTTAGCAGATAGAACAGATTTGTATCTTTTTGTTATATATGGTAGATTTTCAAATATGATCAAGATTCAGGACGTCGTGCGAGATATTGTATATAACGAGGAAGAGGCCCTGTATGCCCTAGCAGAGGGATACATGAACCTCTCAGCGTATGCAAAGAGGATTCGCAAAGAGGTAGAACATGCCTCCAAAAAAGGAGTTCATATTCCAGGGATCGTAGTTGCTCTTTCGCGTGTGCAAAAAGAATTAAAAAAGGTGCACCCTCTTATCCAGGACGTTACCATCAATAACATCACCACCAAGTCCCCTCTTTCTGAAATTGTATTCGAGAAAACACCACTCATACTTTCAAAACTTTCATCGCTTTATGAAAAAGTTAAAACCACAAGTGATGATTTTCTTACAATGACACTTTCTACTTCTGAAGTAACGGTTATTTGTTCAGATAAAATAAAGGACTCGGTATTAAAGCACTTCAAGGAAACCCCTCGAATGATCGAGCCTGGACTTGCCTCACTTGGAATATCTATTGATCCCAAATATTATCCCATGCCAAATATCACCTACTCACTCATTCGCAGAATTGCCCGAAAGCGTATTCCTCTCGCAGAGACCATTACTACTCATACTGAAATTATCTTTGTGTTCCCTAAACAAAGTCTTTCTGAGGTGCTTAATTTGTTTCAACCATAAAAACCTCCGCTGGAGGTTTTTATTTAATAACACCTAAGAACTTTCCTAGATTATTTACATGTTCCTCCATAGTAACTCCTAACTTCTGGCACCCATACTCAATGTCTTCTCTTTTAATTCCCGGAGCAAAATTCTTGTCCTTAATACGTTTCAAGATTGATGATGATTTCATTTCAACATAAGGAATTGGATTCAACTTTCTATAGGCGTAAAAAATTCCGCAAATCTCATCACAGGCAATGAGTGCTGAAGCAAGTTTTGTTTCAGGTTCCTGAATATATCCGTTATAACCAAGCGCGTGAGCATGCACGGCATGAATTAAGCCGTCAGGATATTGCCATTCCTTGAACCATTTCATAGATTCACCTGGATGAGTTGTTGGATGTTTTTGAAAATCCAAGTCGTGCAAATAACCTGTAATAAACCAGAGGTGTTCATCCTCACCAAATAACCGAGCATATCCCTCAAGTGCAGTGCCCACCATGAGTGCATGGAGGCGTTGATATTCATCGGTTACGTGTTCATAGAGAAGCTTCTGGGCTTCTTCTTTTGTAGGAATTATTGTTTGCATAAGAAAAATAATTTGTAAGCCTACTTTATGAATGGTTTGTAGTATTTGTCTGTCATATAGGTAGCAAGGTAACTCGGGGTACCACCATACTTTATATAGAAAAGATATTCACCTTCTGGTGTTTTAGTGAGCGCTTTATAAAAATGATACATCTCATCAAACCCATCACTCACCCCTCCTCCGTTTCTCTTGGCCACAGCTGCTTTTAATATATCTAATTCTTCTTGGGTTGGTTGGTAGTCCTCAAAATTATTAGCAAGTGTCGCTCTTTTCTCGTCAAGAATCTTTTTCCATGAAAAATTATCCTTGTATTTTTTATACGCTGCCTCAATCTGATTCCTAATATCTTCTTCATTAATTGGATAGACCTTTTTTAGAGTATCTAGGTTACTGAATTCTTCACGAGAAATCAACTCTCCGTTTGCATCTCGTTTCATAAGAACAGCAGAACTCGAATTCAGTGAATAGTTAATACCAAGCATAGTGCCCTCCGGAAGCCCTTCAATAATAAGGTTTCCTCCAAAACCTTGGTCATTAGCTTCTTTTTCTTGATTATAAATACTATCGAGCCTTTCATGAGAACCAACAACGCCTAACGAGGTATCAACATTTTGATTACTTTCAACCTTAGGAGTACTCGTCTCTTGAGATGTTGTAAGAATATCCTTGTCCTGGGCTTGCAATTTCTCAGTCGCCATAGCTAGAACAGCAACCGTTCCAATACCAGTAAAAAGCTTCTTGAATTTATCCATGCGCTCATTATAAGGATAAAAAGGTCATAATGCAAAAACCCACCTCATGGTGGTTTTTATTTTTTCTCTCCCTTCATCTCAAATCTCAAGAACGCCTTTTTGATCGCCTGTGTAATAGTAATAAGGAGTACTAACCCAACCACCACCAGGATCACATTTTTTACTGTCCCTACCCCACTGAAAATACTTTCAATGCGACCGCTGAAATAGTGCCCGGCCCAAAGGAGGGTTGCTGCATAAATAATAATTGCAGCACCATCAATGAGCATAAACTTCTTATACGACATCTTTGCTTGCCCAGCAAAGAACGGTCCGATGAATCGCAGGTTTACGAGGAACCGTGCCACAAATACGATCTTATTAATATGCCTTGCAATAAACTCATCATTCATAGGAATAAGTCTTGCAAAAAACTTATCGTACGCAAGGCGTACAATTTTATTTCCACGCAGTGAAGCTGTGAACATAATCAAGTCTGACAAAAACATTCCCGCAATAACAATAACCAACACAACCCAAAAATTCATGGTTCCTGCACCCACTACATATCCAATGGCAAGGATCACTACTTCTTCAGGAACAGGCACCACCACGTTGGCAAGGAAAGAAATCCCAAATATCCCCAAGTACGACAGCGCTCCTACGTGGCGAATAATTTCACTTGTTTCCATATACGATATATTATATCACACCCTCAGCCCACTTTTTCAAAGTTTTATAATTTACTTCGCCACACAAATACCCACCCGTTGCAGTATTGTAAAAAAATGGAATTCCATCACACTCCTTGTCACCAACTGATTCTTGGTAATTTTCCATGAGGCGGTACTCAGATTTATGTTTCCAAGTATCCCGTTCTTCTATAGCAAGTCCTGTATCGAAGGTAAGTTTTGCAAGCAAGGGTCGCATCGCCTCGCAATGAGGACATTCCGTTCCTGTAAACATGAGGAGGTGGTTTTCGTTCATATCCTTATTATACACCAAACTCCTGCGTGTCTCGAGGCCGCAGGGGTTTCATGGTATAATCGAAAACATGATCGCACACATCACCGGCACCATCCTCGCCATAACTGACAAATATATCATTATTGAAACTGCTGGTATTGGATACCGGATTTTTGCAACAGCTGAAACCTTGGTAAAACATCAGCCAGGAAATAGCCTCTCCCTTTGGATATCCCATATTGTCCGAGAAGACTCCCAGGATTTATATGGATTTGAAAATCAACCTGACCAAGACTTGTTTGAGCTACTCAGGAGTGTCTCTGGTATTGGTCCTAAGTCTGCCCTTGGGGTGATGAACGTAGCAACCCTTGGAACCATTGCGCGCGCTATCAATGCAAATGATGTTTCATACCTCACAAAAATTTCTGGTATTGGTAAAAAAACCGCAGAGAAAATTATTATTGAACTCCGGGACAAGCTTCCTGCAGTTATGGAATCTTCCGATACTTCATCATCTCATGATGTGATTGATGCCCTTGTTGCTCTTGGATACTCAGAATCAAAAGCCCGAGAAGCATCTCGATCACTTGATCCAAACCTTGATACCCAAACAAAAATCCGAGAAGCTCTCAGATCGTTGAATAAATAACTTATTGCGCTCCTTGCTCCGGAATAGTATCGAAAAGAGTTCCTGCATGAGACGCGTCATTATAGGTCGCACCTGATTGAATAGGAGCTAAGGGTTCCTGATATTTATTATAGGCGTCCCCTGTTTGTTTGGCATTTTCAGGTCCATTAGTAACAACCCATGCAACAAATAAGAGTATTATAAATAATCCAAGTCCTAAAAAATCTTTATGATGATGCTTCATATTGGATAGTATATCACTTGTCTAAAATCCGATACAGCACCACCCCTCCAGCAACCGAAACATTCAGAGACTCTTTTTCTCCTTGCATAGGAATTTCCACAATAGTATCACAAAGGCTTATCAAGGATTCAGACATTCCTGTAGTTTCAGTTCCTAGTACAATAACCATTTTTTCTGTTTTCTCTACTTGTTTATAGTCTATAGAATTTTTATGTTGCTCGACTCCTATAATTTGAAAACCTTCTTGTTTCAAGGAGTTAATTTTTTCCTCAACAGATTCTACATATTCCCAAGGAACTGTTTTTTCTGCTCCTAATGCGCATTTTGCAAAATCTGCACGATCTCGCCCAAATCGATCAACAGGTGTTGGTGAATATCCTGAAATAATAATCCTCGTGATCCCCACCGCATCAGCTGTACGGAAAAGTGCGCCTACATTATAGACGCTGCGGATGTCATGAATGATTAAGATATATTCACCTGAAGGCTTGATTGCCATATCTGGTGCACTCGGTTGGAATCGAACCAACGACCCTCTGCTTAAAAGGCAGGTGCTCTACCGACTGAGCTACGAGTGCATTTACACCGAAAGAATATAGCCTATTTGTCAAATAAAATCAAGGTTTCTCAAGGGGGGTTATTCAGGAGAAAAGTTATCCCCAAGTATTACTTGTAACATCATTTGCACAATCTTTTTATTGTCTGTATACTAATACCAGATTTAAAAATTGACGGGGTGATATCTTGTAACTTATGCTGTGTATCAGCAATCAACTTATGACAAGATTCATCTCTCAAAAGATGTTCTTTCCTAAGTTCTTTATACAAGTTACAAAACAACAAGATCTGTCTCTCATTTTTAAAACTAAATATTATTTATTGACGCAAAGTCTTCTAATCATTATTTAGGAGACTTTTTATTTACCTTGATTATTTACCCTAAAAAGTTTCTGTTGTCTTCCAAAACAAAAACCCTCCCGGGTTTATTTTTATTTCACTGATTATTTTTTATCAGGCATGGTGAGGAAAAATTTTTCTAGTCGCTCCCCCATCCCCAACCCACCCAGTCGTGACTCGTGATACACGCTCACCAATTCACGCGCCATCTTTTTCAAACTTTCATCTTTCTTGTTTTTCAAAATCATGTCTTTTAATTTCCACCAAATCATTCCGTGGGTCGGCTCCATCTCGTCACTATGGTGCGCAACCTCTTGGAACATCATCCAGGTCTTTTTTTTATCACCTGATGCAAATGCATTAGCAAGTCCAAATGGATTGAACGCCTCTTTCTTATCCGCTGATGAAGAGACTTCTTTTGATTCATGAATCGTTGCAACTTTTTCTAAAGCCTTCTTATCCGCAACTAATAATTTATCAGCAAGGATTGCAACATCATGAGGAGCATTTGTTGCTGACTCAAGCCGATCATAAATTTCTTTTTTTATACTTTCATTTTCAAAAACATTTCTCAAAACAAAAACTTTCTTGTCTCCAAATAAGCTGGGTGTTTGGATCTCATCAAATAGTTGCGATAGATTTTTTTCTAATACATCAACCTTTTCAACGGTTCGGTTCCCCTCTCCTTGCAGGAGAGGGGTTAGGGGAGAGGTTTTTTGTTTACCTACATATACATTAATCATAACCACATGCGCACACACTTTTTATATTCTGAGTAGGCTTCTGGTGCAAGTCCAGAAATTACTCGCTCTTCAAGTGGTACAAAATAAAATGACATCATCGCAATGAGTATCACAATAACTAACAACATCACCAAAGAATTTACTACAAATACAAATCCCAGATACATAATAATAAGCGAAAGCGATCCTGGGTGGCGACTGTATTTATACGGACCCTGCATAAGGCCTTCGGTAGTAGCCTTGAAGTCGGGCCTAGAAACCTTTCGAGAAATTTTTTGTGCTGCGAATGCGAGGATGGTTCCAAGTAAAATTAATATCCCACCAATTGCGGTCATGATATTCAAGGTCTCAGGTTTTGTTACTAAGGGTATTGGGAATTGGGTATACAAAAGAAACGATATCGACAACCCGATAAGGAATAATATTGGGGATGCTGACACGATTCCCATAAACGCTTTAAGTTCTTTATTCATGGAATAAGTGTATACCAATGCCATTTTTGTGCAAGAAAAAAGCCCTGGATACCCAGA
>CALRGS010000009.1 GCA_943357975.1 Candidatus Nomurabacteria bacterium
AAATGGTATTTTAGAAATTTCTTACAAATGCCAGATGTAAAAGGCGCGAGTTTGGTATTTGGTTCTGCGGTGCATACAACGCTTGAGAAAATTATTAAGGCACAGAAAATTCCTACAGAAAAGCAGGTTGGGGTATATGTACGCGAGGCCTTGATCAAGGAGTCAGTTGAAGCAAAAGAACTCGAGCAAATGGTGCGCGAAGGTGTTGAGTGTGTTATGGGCTTTGTGAAAACAAGCATGCCTCATTTGGCGGCTGATACTCAAACGGAGCGTTCGGTATCATATCGTGATCCTGAATTTCCGAATTTGTCTATGTATGGAAAAATTGACCTCACGGAACGGTCTCAGGATGGTGCGATTACTGTGACGGATTTTAAAACGGGCTCAAGTAAAACAACGGGGGTGATTGAAAAACCAAATGAGGATGGTCGTATGTCTGATTATTTGCGTCAGCTCGCGATGTACTCGTACCTTATTGCGGGGGCAGAGAAGGGGACAGAGGTCGCGCAGTCACGATTATATTTCCTCGAAGCGGATGCGAAGGATAAGAATAGGATTTATAGTACCCATGTTACAAGTGATCAAGTAGGTCTTTTGAAAAAAGATATTGCGGATTATCAGGAACTGATCGAGTCTGGGAAATGGACAGGGCAAGTGTGCCACTTTAAACCATATGGGACAGGCTCCTCTGAATGTGAATATTGTAAACGTGCGAAGGAGGTTTACTTGAAATAAAATGATAAATAAAAACAGCGAAGACCAAGTCTTCGCTGTGTAAGCACGTTGTTTTTAGAAGTAGCTTAAAATAAAATTATTTAATTGAGAGCTTTGTAGATAGGCCTCAATGTTTTTGAGTAATGAAACCGAATAACCCAATTCAGGCTCATGTTCTTCAGTGTCCCTAAAGATTGCAGTATTTAGAAAATCCTTAACAGCTCCAATAAATTTAGGATTATCAAAGCTTTCTAATTTTATCTTAATGAGGACATACTGACTAGCTGTCTGCCCACTATTAAATACTCCAAAATAAACAACTACTTCATCTTCTAAGAGGGCTTCGTCAGTAAGTAGTTTTCTTTCGGTACTTGCAATAAGGTAGCCCGGGTTCCTAATGTTAAAGTAGTTTGTTGTCAAATTCTCGTGCTTCTTTGTGATCGAAATCTCACAAAGTCTCTTGTCATCATTTTCAATTAATATTCCAAAAGTATCAAATATTTTTTGCAAATTGATAAACATTCTTTTAAATGCGTAAAGGTCCAGACTAGAAAATTTAGTATTCATATTGAATTGTTTAATTTTAGAAAATCTTACCCCAGCAACGCTGGCGGTGTTTGGGGACAGGATAACATATTTTGGTGTTATGTCAAGAATGGGCTCCTATGCTACACTTGGACTATGAACTACACAGCAACCATAGAAATTCCAAAAAATTCAGGGAGACGAATTCATAAGGGTAATCAGCCAGATAATTTGGGTAAGTTTGTGGACTTCGGACCCTTGATTGATAAAATTAAAGCTAATAATGGACTTATGCCCCTTGCGTATGGATTTATTGAAGATACTACAGGAAGTGATGGCGAAGGTGATGAGGTAGACGTAATGATTTTTTCTGAGAAAGAACTTAAGACCGAAGACACTGTTGAAATTACGCCTTTTGCTATGATGATGCGGGAGGATGGGGATTATAAAGTTCTTGCTCATGATGACACGGTGCAACTAGATTCTTGGGATCAAGTTCCAGTCGATATGCAAAAAACATTGATGGAGTTTAATGGATTTAAGTTACCGATTGTGGAAGTAAAAGGGAAGGATGAGACGGTTGTGTATATTGAAAGCGTGAAAGTGAAATAGAAACAAATAAAAAATTCCGAAGCGATAAATCGCTTCGGAATTTTGTTAGGAAGGTAATGATTACGTTCCTAACAGCACCTGCGCCTTTTCTAACAATTCAGCATTGAGGTATTTCAAGTCATTTGGAATTGCCCGTTGAAGTTCGAGGAGTTTTTGAATATCAGTTATCCCCACAATTTCCTCCTTGATAATTTCTTGTTGTCGCAATAGATTTAAAAATGTAAGCCGGTCTACTTGAGGACTCTTTGTAAGACTGTTGTAGCTCACAAGGAGTAATTTGAGTTTTTCCAATGAGACCTCTTTAATTTCGCGCTCGTAGTAAAGAAATGTTTGACCAAGATTCAATGCTACGGGCATTTTTTGAATCTCGACCCACGGGGTTTCTGATGCAACTTGTTGGTCAAAGAATTTTTTGACTACATTGGTAATAGCTGCAACAGACTCCTTTGAAATCGGGCGCCTGGCTTCATATACGGCTCCATAAGCATAAAGCTTCTTGTAATCATCAAATGTTAAACCGTCTTTCGTCAACTGCTCTGCAACAAGTTTTTCACAAAGGTCATAAGCAAGTTGTGCAACTTCTTTTGTTCCTGCGTGGGGTGCAAAATGTTCCTTAATCCAGCCTCCTATTTTCCATGCCTCTTCTAATTCGCTGCATGTGTTAATTTTTTGCGTGAAGGAGTCAAGAATTTCAGTTTCGAATCCAGCTGAGAAAAATTTAACAGAAGTACTGAGACCGAACTCCTTGCTTTCCTTGTGAGCTGTGATAACTAAAGGAGAAACTCGTGCCAATAGCTGGTTCCAGGCATTTTCGTACAAAAAGTCTTCTTTTAAAAAGATACTGTCTTTTTTGAGATGGTTCAAAAGATTGGCCCAGGTTTGCAGAGGTGTCGCTTCGCTGGCATCTGGTAATTTAGCTAGTTTTTCGATGAACACTTGGAATGTTGGGGCTGTAAGGTACTTATTGCCCGAAACAAACTTGTCGTATTCACTGGATTGTAATGCTTTGAGGGCCTCACCTGCATCGCGAACAGTTTTGATGGTCATGATGCAGCGAATTAAGGAAATGTTTTTTATAACAACTTCGGTCCATGGAATTGCCGTAAATACAGCGTGTTCAAAAGAGAAATCGGTAGGCAGATCCGTTACTAATTCTTTTAAGTTTGGCATAGCTTTAGTTTTATTTTTTGGTGAATTTTGATCTACACTACCATTTTAGAACCTTCGTGTCAAATTAGTAGAACACCTAAATTTTTCGTATAATAGAGTTATGACATTCGGTAAACAAGTAGAGATGTTTTTTAAGAGAGAGAAAGGGCGGGATCCTGTAGAAAAAGCACAGGAGTATCTTGATGATCCAAACTTCCTTGATATTTATCAGGGGTACTTGGCGAAATATGGAAACCGTAATAATGGAGCGCGTGGAATTATAAAAATAATTAACGATGAAGTGGGATTTCCCTTAACCTTTTTGGATGAAGCAAAACCAGATATTATTAACTATTATAATACGCACCAAATTAAGGAATACATTGCCGAACAAACAATGAAAAAAGCAGCATAATTGCTGTTTTTTGGTTTACGGTGATATAATACAACCATATGATATTCAGCAAGAAAAAGGTAAAAGTAGGTATTAATGGATTTGGGCGTATTGGTCGTGCATTTTTGAAACAAGCGTGGGAGCGTAATGATATCGAAATTGTTGGGATTAACGATCTCGGTTCACTTGAGTCACTCGCGTACTTATTGAAATATGACACCGTGTATCGTAACTGGAATAAGTCGGTTGTTATTGAGGGAACAAGCCTTGTGGTGGACGGGAAAAAGATTCCAGTATTTGCAGTAAAAGATCCTGCTGAAATTCCATGGGCAAGTGTTACTGCTGATGTGATTATTGAATCTACGGGGTTATTTACAACCTATGACAAGGCAGCTGCTCACTTGAAAGGTGGTGCGAAGAAAGTGGTTATCTCAGCACCTGCAAAAGCCGGCGAGGACGCTGGTGTTGCCGGAGAAACTATCCTCCTTGGAGTAAACGAAGAAAAATTTGGAACATGTGATGTCACAAGTAATGCATCATGTACCACCAATGCATCGTCGCCCCTTATTGGAATCCTTGATGCTGCAATTGGAATTGAAAAGGCGGTGCTTTCTACAACTCATGGATATACCGCATCACAGGCATTAGTTGATGGTCCAAGTAAAAAAGACCTTCGAGAAGGTCGTGCCGCTGCGCAGAATATTGTGCCAAGCTCTACGGGGGCTGCTCTTGCTGTGGCACAAGCATACCCAAAGCTCGTAGGATTATTTGATGGGATTTCACTACGCGTTCCAGTTCCTGCAGGATCAATTGTGGATGTGACATTTATTGCTAAGCGAGATACTACTGCTGATGAAGTAAATCAGATTTTGAAAACAGCTGCGATGCAAGACCAGTGGAAGGGAGTCTTTGCAGTAACTGATGAGCCGCTTGTTTCAAGTGACATCCTCGGGAATACGCATGCATCTATTGCAGACCTTGCGATGACCCGAGTGGTTGGTGGGAACCTTGTAAAAGTATTGGCTTGGTATGATAATGAGTGGGGGTATACAGCTACATTGGTCGAACATGCAGTGAAGACCGGGATGAGTATTAAATAATATATGAATGAAATGAACTTTGAGCATCTTGTAAACAATACTTTTCCAGAACCTACTGGACCTACTTTTGGTTATGAAAAACCTGCTTGGAAAATGACCGAAAAAGAAGTAGATGATGCATTGATGTCTTTCAAGAGCAAAGAGCTTAAAAATGGAAAATTAGATTCTGAAGAACAGTATCGCAAGGATGGATTAATTAAGAAAAAGGCGGAGTTTTCCTAAAAACTAGACAAAATGACGTAAACATGCTATTCTGTGTTTGCGTTATTTTTCTCTGTGGACTTATTAAATAAGTCATATATCTCTCTTACTCTATGAGTTTTGCGAGACAACCCCCACTTCGCTTTAAAAGGCTTCGCGGGGCAAGGAAGGGTGAAGTGACGAATATAAGCCACACCTTATTATTATCGTGGTTTGGGTCGTAAATGGCCCGCTATTTTAGTTATGTATACATTGAAACGGGAGCCTATTGGCGACCTTTATCCGAGTCAAAAGCCTAGAGGGCGATCAGGAGCTCGACCAGCATCAGCAGGACGACCAACCTCTTCACGAGGCGGTTTTGCTGCACGTCCAACCTCTTCACGAGGTGGATTTGGTGGTGGACCAGCAGCATCACGTGGATCTGGTTTTAGTCCACGAGCAGGCGGATCTCGAGGTGGTTTCGGAGGCGGTGCCTCACGAGGTGGCTTCGGAGGATCACGAGGAGGATCACGAGGAGGAGGTGGACGACGGTTTACTGGAGAGAATATTGATATCTCTCGATTTATTAACCGAGCAACCACTGTTGTCGAAGAAATTTACACACCCGTGCACACGTTCAACGATTTCAAAGTTGATGAACGAGTACGACAGAACATTGCACGAAAAGGATTTATCATCCCAAGTCCTATCCAGGACCAAGCAATTCCTAACGCCCTTGATGGACGTGATATTATCGGTCTTGCAAATACAGGAACAGGTAAAACGGCTGCGTTCTTGATTCCAACGATTAACAAAATCTTGGCTGATAAGAAGCACCAGGCAATTATTATTACTCCTACACGAGAACTTGCGATTCAAATTCAACGAGAATGTATTGAACTCACAAAGGGATTAGCTATGTTTAACGTGACTTGCGTAGGTGGAGCACCTATTCGTCCGCAAATTATGGCACTTGCCCAGAAGCACAATATTATTATCGGAACCCCAGGACGATTGAAAGATCTTTTTGAACAACGAAAACTTTCACTTGAAAATGTAAGTACGGTTATCCTCGACGAGGCTGATCGAATGTTGGACATGGGATTCATTGACGATGTTCGTTACTTCTTGAAACATATTCCACAAGAACGACAGATGTTGTTATTCTCTGCAACCCTTGCACCGGCAATTGAAAAATTGATTCATGAATTCTTGAATAATCCAGTAAAAATTTCTGTGAAGACTCGAGACACTTCTAAAAACGTTGATCAGGATATTGTACGAGTTCAGGATAAGTCTAAGAAATTAGATATCCTTTGCGGATTACTTAGCTCAGCAGAATTTTCAAAGGTTCTTGTGTTTGCTGAAACCAAACGAGCGGTAGATCACCTTGAACGGGATCTCCAGTCACGAGGATTCAGAGCTGAAGCTATCCACGGAGACAAGCGTCACCGTGAGCGACAACGAGCATTGGAGGCGTTCTCTACAGGACGAAATCAAATCCTTATTGCAACTGACGTTGCAGCCCGAGGATTGGATATCTCTGACGTGTCTCACGTAATTAACTACGAAATTCCTCAGTCTTATGACACCTATGTTCACCGCATTGGTCGAACAGGACGTGCTAACAAGAAGGGAATTGCACTTACTTTCGTATAGTCCTTAACAAAAGCCCCAATCGGGGCTTTTGTGTTTCCAAACTCCCTCTGCCTCGCAGAGCCTCGACATCTCCCTCTTGGTAAGAGGGAGAAACCTTCGTCGAGAGTTTTCTGGTGCGGTTCCCTTCCTCTTACCAAGAGGAAGGGTTAGGGATGGAGTTTTGGAGAAGGTGCGTTGTGCTATAATAATTATATGAAAATACACATTGGGGCAGATCATGCTGGGTACAACTTAAAAGAGCGATTGAAGGACTTCTTGGCTCATGCAGGGTATGAGGTTGTTGATCATGGAGCCTATACCTTGAGCCCAATGGATGACTATCCTGATTTTATTGAACCTGTGGCAAGGATTATTTCTGAAAATCCTACAGAGATGGGAATTATTCTCGGAGGGTCAGGCCAAGGAGAAGCAATTGATGCAAATCGTTTTGCAAACGTACGTGCTATTGAATATTACGGAGGGAAGCCAGAAATTGTCATCTTAGGACGACAACATAATAATGCAAATATTTTATCACTCGGCGCACGATTTGTTACTGACGAGGAAGCAGAAGAGGCGATTATGCTTTTCCTCGGGACCGCATTTTCTGGTGCCGAACATCACCAGCGTCGGATCGATAAGATTGATGATTAATTAATATGCAAATCATTCCGGCACTATTGCCTAAAAATCAAACAGAATTAGGAACCAAGGTAAAAAAGCTCTTGGGGGTTGTTTCGCATGTCCAAGTCGATGTGTGTGATGGAGTTTTTGTTTCAAGTAAAACACAATTTCAAAACCTCCCCTCAATGGAAGAAATTGAATACGAGCTTGATTTGATGATTGATAAACCAGAGCGATCTATTGAGGATTATATTGAAATGCAGCCAGCACGGATCGTGGTACACCTCGAATCAGTAAGTGACCATGTGAGATTATTCCTTGCCTTAGAAAAAATTCGAGGAATTATTGAAGTAGGTCTGTCTATTTCAAACGACACGCCAAATCATGTCCTTGAAAAATATATTGAGGATTGCGACTTTATTCAGCTTATGGGGATTGCAAAAATAGGCTCACAAGGCCAGCCTTTCGATGACCGAGTCCTTGAAAAGATTGCCTATTTCCATACACAATATCCAGACATGACTATTTCAGTAGACGGATCAGTAAACGAGAATACCATCAGACGTCTTGCTGATGCAGGTGCGACGCGACTTGTTGCTGGGAGTGCAATTTTCGAAAGTGGAGACGCTGCAGAAAATATTGAAAAGTTAGAAAGTTTGATAGAATAGAGGTATGTATAGCTATGGAATAATTTTTGCAATCATTGCAATGATTTGTTGGGCCTTCGGAGATTTTTTTATTCAAAAGACCTCTCGTCAGTACGGTGTCTGGACAAGCTTGTTTTCCATTGTGTTTTTGGGGGCAGTAGTGCTTTTTCCTTTTGCAATAAAAGACATTCCGGTAGTGATGAGTTCTGCACACCTGCCGCTCCTCGTTGTTTTCTCTCTCGCCACGTGGGTTGTTACGCTGGTTGGATTTAAGGCGTTTCAAGTCGGCAAAATGGTAGTAGTGGAGCCGATCATGTCATTTGAGCTTCCGCTTACGGTAATGCTTGGGGTCGTTATATTAAAAGAATCCCTTACATCAGTTCAACTAGTACTAGTCGGAATTGCATTTTTAGGGGTCCTGCTCACCAGTTCCAAAAATATTTTTCGTACCAAAATTTCTTTGGAACAAGGTGTGTTTTGGGCGATGAGTGCAACTCTTCTCATGGCATTTGTTAACTTTACAACAGGTCTCGCAAGTCAAAGTGTTGGAGCAGTTGGGGCGATTTGGTTTATGAATGTGCTGCTTACGATTATCTGCGGCATTTATTTTTCAGTGACAGGATCGTGGGCTCGTGTAATTGGAAATATTAAACGCCATCCCAAAGAGAGTTTATTGGTATCAGTTTTCGACAATGGTGCATGGCTCGCATATTCTGCTTCGGTGGTCATCATCCCTATTTCTTTGGCGATTACAATTTCTGAAGGGTATATCGCACTCGCAATGATCCTTGGGGTTATTATCAACAAAGAAAGACTTTCACCATTACAGTGGCTCGGTGGAGGAGCGTCATTGGTTGCGGTAATCGTTTTGGCCTTTATATCAAGGTAAGTTATAATAATTCTATGACACTCCCAACTCATTTTCTTCTCGGCATGATCATTGGTAAGGTTACTGGAAATTATCCAGCAGCGGTTGCAGCTTCGGTTCTTGTAGACCTTGACCATCTCCAGTCGTATATTACTCATGGGGTTATTTTAAAACCTAAAAAACTCTGGCAAGCTCTTACTGATCAAAAAGATCCTTGGGGTGATCAGCGAGGTATTTTTCATAATATTATTTTCTTTGGAATAGTTGCAATTCCCTTAACGTTCCTAGGAGGGTCAGTAGGTAAAATAGTTGCACTGGGATACTTTGGGCACCTGGTATTAGACACCTTGGATGGTTCTGATTACTGGCCCCTGTATCCCAACAAGGCTATTAATTTACGAGGTCCTATAAAATACGGATCACTACAGGAATTAATATTTTTTTGTATTCTGCTTGTTATTTTTATTGTGATATAATTTCTCTATGTCACTCACTGATGTGCAACTTAAAAATCTCGAGACCAAGGCAAATGATATTCGCATGTCTATTTTAGAAATGCTGGTTGCTGCGGGATCAGGACACACGGCTGGTCCTATGGGCATGGCTGATATTTTTACGGCTCTGTATTTTCATATTTTAAATCACGATCCCAAAAATCCTGAATGGGTAAATCGTGATCGGTTGATTTTATCAAACGGACATATCGTACCAGTGCGCTATGCAACCATGGCGCATGCGGGGTATTTTCCCGTTACAGAATTAAACACCTTACGGAAATTTGGATCTCGACTACAAGGACATCCAGAACGTCACGCACTCCCTGGACTTGAAAACACTTCAGGACCTCTTGGGTCAGGACTTTCACAAGCCTCAGGGATTGCCCTTGGGTTACGTATGGACGCCAACTCACTAAAGCTTAGCGGCGCAAGCGCTCTATTTCCCAAGCCGCATGTGTATTGCCTCATGTCAGACGGTGAGCTCGATGAAGGGAATTCGTGGGAGGCGATTATGTTTGCAGGAAATAGAAAACTTTCGAACCTTACTGCGATTATTGATCGCAACAATATTCAGATCGATGGCATGACTGAGGATATTATGCCACTGGAACCCCTTGCTGATAAATGGCGAGCATTTAATTGGCATGTGATTGAAATTGATGGGCATAATTTTACCGATATTATCGATGCAGTAAATCAAGCCAAGGCAATTATTGAAAAACCTACAGTGATCATTGCTCACACGATTCCCGGTAAAGGAATTACTGAAATCGAAGGTGATTACAAATGGCACGGTGTTCCACCAAGCAAAGATCAGGCAGAGGCTTGGCTTAAAGGACTAAGGACTCTAGGAGGGAAGATTGAAGGCGGCCATCTAGACTAATCTCTAGAATTCTGGTACTATGATGCTTATGAAGCCTAATATGGATCAATTCAAAAAAGTAGATGGTACCGTCTCTTCTGTTGAGCAGCAAATAGGGCTTTTATTAGAACTTCAAAGCAAGAACACTATTGCCGATGAAGAAAAAATAAAGCTTGAAAATTTTGCAACGAATCCCGTGTTCAAGGATGAGTATCAAAATGCCACGAAGGATATGGATTTCGGAAGCCTCCCAGAAGATGTCCGCGTAAAGCTGGTTCGCGAAGATATTGATAAAAAAATTCTTGGCGAGGCAGCATAGCCCTACCTGTTTCAGGAAGGGTTTTTTTTATTGTAAAAAATTTTGTGATACAATGAATAAATAATGTTATATAAAACACTCAAACTCAACACAGAAGATCAAAAGGCAACCCGCGATGGATTTGGGGTGGGCCTTGTTGAGGCTGGAAAAAGTGATGAGCGAATCGTTGCGCTGACGGCAGACTTGAAAGAATCTACGCGCGTAGAAGCATTCGCTCAAGAATTTCCAGATCGATTTTTTGAAATGGGAGTTGCTGAACAAAATTTAGTAACGGTTGCCTCAGGTCTCGCAAATTATGGCAAGGTTCCTTTTGTAACGAGTTACGCAACCTTTTCACCTGGGCGAAATTTAGAACAAATTCGCACGACCGTGTGTATTAATGATGTCCCTGTAAAAATTATTGGATGCCACGCAGGGCTTACCGTTGGTCCAGATGGTGCGACTCACCAGGCCCTTGAGGATATTGCGATTATGCGAGTATTACCAAACATGACCGTGGTTGTTCCTTGTGATACTGAAGAGGCACGTAAGGCGACGCTTACTCTTGCGATGACAAACAAACCTGCATACCTGAGGCTTGGACGCGATAAAACTCCGAGTATCACCACA
This sequence comes from Candidatus Nomurabacteria bacterium, assembly GCA_943357975.1. Classification (GTDB taxonomy): domain Bacteria; phylum Patescibacteriota; class Minisyncoccia; order Phycocordibacterales; family UBA1006; genus CAIXMG01. The sequence continues at coordinate 10,739 of CALRGS010000009.1, forward strand.
TCGGAAACTTCGTTTGAACTTGGAAAAGGATATTACGCATTCGAAACAGATTCTGCAGATGTAACAATTATCGCATGTGGTGCGTTAGTGTATAACGCGATTATTGCTGCTGAGGAATTGGGAAGCCAGGGAATTAATGTTGATGTGATAAATATGCATACCATCAAACCTCTTGATCGAGACATTATTATTTCAGCAGCAAAAAAAACAGGCGCAATTGTTACGGCTGAGGAACATCAAATTACTGGGGGATTAGGGAGCGCGGTTGCTGAAGTATTAGCAGAGGAGTATCCGGTGCCTATAGAATTTATTGGGGTACGTAATCAATTTGGACAATCAGGAACACCTGCGGAATTAATGAAATTCTACAAACTAGATAGCGAATCAATTAAGGGAGCAATTCACGACGTGTTGAGGCGGAAGGGGTAGACTTGACAAATCTCGTAAAATAAGTATAACTAAGCTTATGAATTATAAGCTCAACAAGGAATTTAAAAAGGATCAGTTTTCAGAGGATGTGGCCGATGTTGCCAAGTTCTTCTTAAGCTTCGTTAAATCCTTTGGACCAAGCCCTAAAAAACTCGTAGATCGCCCTATTGGAGTTTTTGAGGCTATGCATATTCGATTCCGGTTGAGCTTGGTAGAAATGGGTATCTCTAAAGTCATTCGTATTGTGATAGTGCTTATCGTTGGAATTATTCTGTACTTTACCTTGTTCCGCTACGCCGCACCACTCTTTAAGGTTGTTATTGGAGCCGCGTTCCTTATTTACTATATCTGGTTATTCGCTCCACACCTTGCCGAAGACATGAAATGGAAGGATGGTAAAATTACTGGCAAAACAGTAGATGGTTTTTTGCCAAAACATTTAATTACTATTTATAACAAACAGGTAGACTATAAAGGTATTGCTTCAGAAAAAATGAGTGAATTTTCAAAGGAGGTAAAAACAGTTTTTGGTCCTAAAAAATCTGAGTAGCCTTGTAGTTAGCTGGTGCATTTTTCAAATACATTTCAATTTTTTCTCGTGAGAGGAGTCCTTCTTGTGCGCCAATATACTGAACAACATTCATAGAATTGATAGGTCCCCAGAGTACTGCTTGTTCTAACGGAATACCTAGTCCAAGTGCTGCGATAATGGTCGAACTACACGCATCACCAGCGCCAGTACGATCAACAGGTGGTTTTGGATCTGGATACATGGGTACGTGATAGCCAGCCTGATCCTCACCTGATACGGTGATTCCATTTGGTCCATCGGTAATAACTACAAGTTTTGGCCCAAGGGTTCGTACTGCAGCATGGAGTTTTGCATAGTCTTCCTCACCAGGGAGATTCAAAATACGTTGCGCCTCTTCTTTATTACAGAAAAATGCGTAACTTGCTGCGTAAATATTTTTTAATACTTCGGTTCCAATCTTCATTTGAAAAGTTCCAGGCTGGAGTGCGAGTTTAATATCAGGATGATTTTTCAACCAGAGTGCAAGATCGTCATGGAATTTTTCTGTATGATTGCAAATAGAAGTAAAATAAACCCACTGAGGCTTATTTTTTTCAAGTTTTGAAACAGGGAGGGTATAGGGATACTCAAATTGTTTTACTAAAATACTTCGCTCAGCATTGAAAAGTAAAACATAGGCGTTGTTTGTTGGAAGAGATTGAGATGTTTCAATAAACGTATCAGAGATATGCTCCTTGGTATAAACAGCTTTGATTTTTTCTCCATCACTATCATTCCCAACCGTAGTCAAAAGCTCAGTGGTAAGTCCTAGTCGTGCCGCACAAACAGCTGCATTTCCTGCATTACCCACACCGGCGATAGGCCACTCATTCTTATAGGGAATTTTATCACCCCATTTCATAGAAATAGTACAATTCTCGCTATTAATATCACAGTGCACCTGGGCGTCCTCGAGCTCAATAAACGTATCGATAAATACATCACCAATTGCTAAAAAATTTAATTTTTTCTTGGAAAACCACATATGTTGCAGTATATCATGGCATGGTATACTTGTCGCATGAAAAATCCATGGAGCACAAAAATATTTTTAGATAGTGGTAATCCTGTAGAAACCAAGGAAGCAAAAGAATTGTTAGGTTTTTTGGATGGACAGACCACCAATCCAAGCCTTGTTGCAAAAAATCCGAATATTGAGAGTCTCAAATCACAAGGACTTTTGGATGATCAAAAAATCTGGGATGAATACAAGAAGGTTGCATGGGCTATCCATGAGGTTTTGCCTAACGGATCTATTTCAGCAGAGGTTTTTTCTGATGCAAATACAACCCACGATGAAATGATTACGAAAGGGCAGGAACTGGCTGCTTGGTTTCCAGGAATTTTTGTGAAGCTTCCTATTACTCATGAGGGACTTATCGCTGCGCGACAATTGGTAGGTGAGGGGATTAATGTGAACATGACTCTTTGTTTTTCTCAAGAACAAGCTGCTGCGGTGCATGAAGCGACCGTTGGAGCAACAGGGCAGGTGTATGTGTCACCATTCATTGGACGACTTGATGATGTCGGGTTTCATGGGATGGACCTTATTCGAAATATCCTTATGATGTATCGGGCATGGGGGAGTCATGTACAAGTCCTCGGTGCAAGTATTCGTGGACTGGAACATTTGTTTGAATGTATTTCTGCGGGAACAGATATTGTAACCATTCCGATATCAGTGGCGAAACTTTGGGCTGTGTACGGTATAGAAAAAAATCCAAACGAATATCCTTTGGAAATTTCAGAGAAAGCTCCGATTAAATATATTGATATACCAAAACAAGACTGGGTACTTTACAGTATTCGCCATGAATTAACTGATAAGGGAATTGAAAAATTTGCGAGCGATTGGAACAGTCTATTTACTGCGTAAACACGCTATAGAAGTGGAAAAACCTTTCTGCAATTTCATCCACGGCTTGATCGCGAGTGTAGTCACCTGATTGGAATTTCATAAGCGCATTCAAAAATACGGTGCGCCCTACTGCAAAGCCAATAATTCCAGGAACTTGTGCACCAGTGGTTAACCAGTTTTCTACAACTTCATCAGTTTGATTTTTTCCAAGTACTACCACAGAAACGTTGGGGCGGTTAGTTGATGTTGCAACAGTCACTACCTGCTCATAATCTTCTCGTTGGCTCATTCCTTCAATTTTCCAAACATCAGCCTCGATGTCAGCGGATTGAATTTCTCGCATAGCACGGATGAGTAAGTCAGGAGTTTCTTGTGAAGGAACTAATATTTCAATGAGGAATTTATATCCATGCGCATGTGAATAGTCAGAGATAGTTTTGAGCCCACTTAGGGTTTTTTTATTTGAATCCTTATCACCATCAACATTGTACCGAATGAGTACTTTGGTAAAAGTTGGTTGTACTTTTTCAATCCAGGATGGGAAATCATTACCGTGTTCAAATTCAAAATGATCGAGTCCGCTTTTCTCGGTACTTTGTAAAACGGTGTATCCTTGCTCCTTGGCATCAAGTAATATATCAAGTCCAAAAACGTCATCTACTAAGATAGCGCTTTCGTTCTGGGGAACTCCTAAACTAAGGGATTTCTTGTAGCCATCATAAACCACCTTCTTATAATCAGTCAGCTGATTTGCCTGTGACTCAGTCAACGGCTCAGTAAAACCCAATAATTGTTCAAAATATGACCTATGATCGAAGGGGAGAATACAGAGTCTTTTTGTATACCCTAAGTTCTCTAAAAAGTCCTTATTTTGCAACGTATTTGGAGCATTCGTGTTCATGGGTCTATTGTACTCTAGGGGAGCCCCTTCAGGTACTTGACTTTTTAATAAAAAGGTGCTATAGTGTATCCGGAGCCCACAAGTTGTCGTCTTCAATGAAACAATATTCTTCAAAAAAAATAAAAAAATAAACCATGAAAAAGTTAATCTTTAGTACTCTCTTATTCGGAATTTTTTCTCTTACTTCATCAGCTCAACGTAAAAAAGCAATGAGCGATTGGGAGGCAGGAATTGACGCTGTAACCAATGAACAACAAGTAAAAGACATCCTATTTTACTTCGGTGGCAATGACACAGTCACTGTCGACAGTAAACCTTTCTTTGTAACAGTAGAGAAACATAAGCCCATTAATAATGAAAATCGAGTTTTAATTTTACCTGGGACACCTGGTAGAATAGTTGATATTCAGTACGTCACAGCCGATTCGATCCTTGATCCTAATGCAGAAGCAGGTACAGACAAGTACATCTTCTTTAAAAAAAAGGTTTACTTTGTTCAATTTGAAAAACCTGATGGTAAAGCATTAGCCACACTACCCTTTGAAGTTGGTGCACATCCCGGTGAGACTACACCTTTTGCACTACCGGTTAAGACCTCGTTTACTTACAAAAAGCATTTTTATGAAATGGCGGTGGGTTCGGCAACACTACAAGTGCCTACGAAGTTCCTTGTTGGTTTCAGAATTGCTTCTGGGTACAAGTTCTAAATGGTACGATTTGATGATAAGCCGGTGTATACAAATACATCGGCTTTTTTTGTGCATAGAAAATTCTTTGAAAAACTTGTATACTAGAACCATGAACCTCGAATCGCGTTTAAAATCTCTGAAGCAGGTCTTCCATGGCGATATCGACGTGAGTGCTGCAACCCTTGAAAAGTATTCACACGACGCGAGTCTTTTTGAGGTGGTGCCACAGGTTGTCGTATTTCCAAAACACTCACAAGATGTGCAGCATTTAGTAACTTGGGCAAATAAAGAGGGCGGTGTTTCACTGACGGCTCGCAGTGGTGGAACATGTATGTCAGGTGGAGCAATCAATGATTCTGTCATTATTGATTTTACAAAATATATGAATAAGGTGATCGAGGTTACTGACGAATATGCCGTAATGCAGCCAGGTGTATTTTATCGTGATCTTGAGATTGAAACCTTGAAGCGTGGTCGTATCATGCCAACGTATACGGCATCAAAAAATATTTGCGCAGTAGGGGGAATGTTTGGAAATAATTGCGGAGGTGAAAAATCAATCAAGTATG
>CALRGS010000010.1 GCA_943357975.1 Candidatus Nomurabacteria bacterium
AAGAGCGCAAGCATTACTATTGCATAGATACCCAAGGTAACTGTTGCGAGGAGTCCTGGAATTCGATACCAAATAATAAGGAGTCCTGCGATAACAATCATCCCAATAAGTCCTGCAAGGAGTCCTGCATGAATTGCACCAACACCAAGCGTTGGACCAATAGTATCTGTTGAGATAAGGGTCACAGGGACTGGAAGAGCTCCTGAGTTCAAACGCCCTACTAATGTTTTAGCTTCTACTGCTGTAAATGTTCCGGTAATGGTTGCTTGGCCTCCTGAGATTTTTCCATTCACTCGTGGAGCCGAAATAATAGCACCGTCCAAATAAATCGCTACTGTTTTACCAACATTTTCACCGGTAATTTTTTCAAATAATTTTGCTCCTTCTGCATTAAACTGAAGTCCGATACTTGGCGCATACGTTGTTTGGTCAAATTCTACAACTGCCCGAGAGAGGTACTGCCCTGTGAGTTCCGTAGCTTTGTATTTTGAATTCTCAATCGTTGATTGAGAAACATTAACCACACCATCCTTAATATCAGCAGCCGTTATTTTAATATTTTTTGGATCAAAAGTAGGATCTTCTACCTTAAATTCAAGGAGTGGAGTTTGTCCAATCATATCAATAGCCTTCTTCACATCTGTAATCCCTGGTAATTCTACAACAAGGTGGTATTCCTTACCGTCACCTGCAAGTGTTGTAGATTCTGTTGAAACGCGAGGCTCAGAAACTCCAAAGAGGTTTACACGTCGCTCAATAACATCACGAAGTGATCCCATAGCGTCTCCAATCCCCCCTGCAGGAACTTTTGAAACATCTGCGTTATACACCAAATAAGACCCTCCTGAGAGGTCCAAACCAAGTTTAAATGGCTTTTTGCCAGTTACTTGGGTTGAATATACAAAATATCCAATTCCCACTGCGGCTAATAATACAACAAGCGCCAATAATCGTTTTTTCAACATAATAGCCTTATTTTACAGGTTTTTGTTGGAAAAGATAGTTGACATGAACTTGAGTATATATCGATGTAGTATCCACGCCACCACTATTCCAATCACAGCTCCTGCAAGAATATCCACTGGATAATGCACCCCTACTATCATACGAGAAAGTGCAATAATTACTGCAACCACAAAAAATGTAACCCCAGCTCGCTTGTCATATAAATAAATCGATGTTGCAAGTGCAAAAAATAGCGTCGCATGCCCCGATGGGAATGACGAATACCATGTTTCAGAAACAAGTGGCTGTACATCAAGGTGGGTTACAAATGGTCGTGGTGCATAGAAAATAATTTTCAAAATATACGATACAGCATAGGCACCTGTAGTACTTACAAAAACGGTAATACATTCCCAAATCCGGGCACGTAATTTTTTCTCCTTCCAATGAGGATGCGACGCAAAAAAATAAAACAAATACACCACTGCAGCAAGCAGTACCAGAGCATCAAGCTTGTCAGTAATAAAAATCATCGCCTGATCAAACATGGTCGATTTGTGAGCAAGGTTATAAAAAAAGTAAAAAATGGTTGTGTTCATAATTGTTATTATAACCCCAAAAACTCATGCTTGGTATCATCGCGATGAATCGAGCGATTATACCCACGCATACTCATAAGGATCCCCAGCGCAGCAAATTCGGTGAGGAGGTGTGATCCTCCATAGGACATAAATGGCAAGGCAATCCCCGTCACTGGCATGATACCAATATTCATTCCCACATTTACAATAATATGACTCATGAAAAATATCGAAATACCCAACGCAAACAGAATTTCAAAATTAGATGACCCAAGCATTCCAATTTTTAAAATGCGCCACAACACGATTCCAAAACAAATCAGAAGGACCACACATCCAATCAATCCCCACTCTTCAGCAAAAGCAGCAAAGATGAAGTCTGTTTTGTATTCTGGTAAGAAGTTTAGTCGCGACTGCGTTCCATATCCAACACCCTTGCCAAGGACTTGCCCTGAGCCAACAGCTATTACTGATTGATACACATTGTAACCGGAGCCACGAATATCAGCCATCGGATTTACAAAGTTAATTACACGAGCTTTTTGATAGGGCTTGAATACAAATAACCAGAGGCTTCCAAATGCGACAAGTCCGATTCCAAATAAAATAGCCAGGTGCTTCTTTGAGATTCCAGACACTAGCATCATTCCCAACCAGATAGCACCAAGGATCATTGCCGACCCAAAGTCAGGCTGAAGAAATACCAACACGAACGGAATGAAGAAATAAGCGAATGAAATAAAAATATGTTTGATATTTGCAATCTCAATATGGCGCCTTGATAAATATTTTGAAAGGACCAAGATAAGCACCAGCTTCATCGGGTCAGCAGGCTGCAATGAAAATCCTCCAAAATCAAGCCATGAGGTTGCACCTTTGGCAGTATGTCCTAACAAAAACACCACCAGGAGGAGCCCTGTTCCGAAAAGAAATAACCACACGAGCGTTCCTGCTTTTTTAAAAACCTGAGCATCAATACCAGATAATATAAAAAATGCTGCAAAAGCCACCACAATCCACAAGAGTTGTTTCACTAAATACGAGGTTTCGGTACCAAACGATGACATGGTCACTACCCCGGCAAGCAAAATTGGCACCAACGCGGCAACCAATATCCAGTCTACATTTTTAGAAATTCGCGCGAACATGGGTGGATTGTAGCATAAAAGCCAACCAGAATCCTCACCCGAGATAAAGATTTCTTGGGAAAAAATTTATCAAAACCTTATCTCGGTTTGGTAAGATTCTAGGGTATCTTATTGACCAAATCAAACAAAATTTGATTAAAATCGAAAACCAAGTCAACCCAACAGGGTTGGGATCCCTATTAAATTGTCTCAAGCTTGGCTCTGTAATATTTGCCAACATTACGGCAGTATTATTTCCATGAGAACTAATCTCTATTTCTGCACAAAAGGATTCAGCCGTGGGATAATTTCAATTTTAGTAACCGGCTTATCAAATTTACTTGGCCAAGTGAAATATACTTTCTGGGTTGATTGCTGTGGAAGTGAATCAATAAAGGTACTACTTGCGTTGAGTGCGTTTCCATCATCGCCATAGAGAATCGCTACCACCTCAACACTGGAGTAATCATAGAGCGTATTATTGATGATATCTGCAGAAAGTTTTGGACTTTTTTCTATATCAGTAAGAACCGTGTTCGCAGAACCGAGTTGTGGAATCGTGTATTTTTTGTCTGTCGTCATCCAATCAGGTGCAGTGGTAAATTTAAAAAACACGGCGGTCGGCGTACGATTCCCCGTCTTTACCGGTGATTCAAAAATCGCAGTGCGTTCATTAGGCCCAACAAAAGTAGAGCCTGTGATCGGTTCACCAGCTAGAATATTTTCGCTATCATATACACGAAATTCATAATTAATTTTTTGAACACCTGCAGTTACGTTCTGATTTTCTACATAGGCCAAAACACTCCATACATCCCCTGTCGTATGAAACACGCGTGACCAACGTGGAACAATAGTTTTCGCATCCATTGGGCAGACACGAGCACATACACCACCTCCATCAATACATCGTTCATTCTGATTTTGTTTTCCGTCGAAGCAAGTAGGCGCAACATTAAAGAATGTTTTATACACAAAATAACCAAGGACTGTAGCAATCACTACGGTAATTATACCGATACATCCAAGTTTTTTGCGAGTAGCGTAGTCCATAAAGTATTCCAAGTATAGCAAAATTACCAAACAAAAAACACTCTTGCGAGTGGTCTTTGATCTACCTTGCGGCAGATCTTTGTCAACGAAATGCTTGATTGAGACCCGCCTCTTCGGCGGATAAAATGGGATATTAAGTTCTCAGTTCTGGCGACACCTACTCTTCCTGCAGTGCAAGTACCATCGGTGTAGCAGCGCTTAACGACTCTGTTCGAAATGGGAAGAGGTGTGACCACTGTACTAAATCACCAGAACAGAGAACTTAATAAATTAATATAAATATGGGTTTTGTATTTTCATACGACACATTCGTGAAAACGTGTTTACTAGAATTTTCTGAACTCAAAATGTTTTTTAAGGACATCCTGTGTTTTTCAGATTTCCTAATAGGATATGGACAATTAGTACACCTTGACTCCACACATTACTGTGCTTCCATCTAGTGCCTATCAACCTAATAATCTCTTAGGGTCCTATGATTTCTTATCTTGAAGCTGGCTTCCCTCTTAGATGCTTTCAGAGGTTATCCATTCCCGACATAGCTACTGAGCAGTGCCACTGGCGTGACAGCTCATAGACCAGAGGTCAGTTCAACTCGGTCCTCTCGTACTAGAGTCAAATCTTCTCAAAAATCAACGCCTGCAGTAGATAGGAGACCAACCTGTCTTGCGCATCTTTTCTTATATTACTATAAGGATTGGACTATAACTTAATCTTAATTTCTTAAGATCTTCAACATTTAGTCTCTACGGGCCCTTCGACAAGCTCAGGGTAAACCCCAAACATATCTAGATTCCCTCGGTATTATCCATCATTTGTTAATGATTAGGACTTTACCGATATAAGTTGAACATGTCATTGCATATCACTATGCACGACCGCCGCATTTATGGTTGTTTCTATCTATCTTTTTGCTTTATTACTTGGCATATTTCTGTATACCAGTTTTAAAGACTTTATTAAACGAAAAAACTTTCTAGTTTTTATTTTTCTTATGATAACAATATATCTCGGGATTCAGACAGTAAAGGTTTCTTGTCATAGCTGCAAAATAAATTTCACAATTTTTTCAAAAAACCTTAACGGTCTGAACCCAGCTCGCGTATCTTTTTAATTGGCGAACAGCCAAACCCTTGGGACCTTCTCCAGCCCCAGGATAAGATGAGCCGACATCGAGGTGCCGAACTTCGCCGTCGCTATGGACGCTCGGGCGAAACTAGCCTGTTATCCCCGGAGTAGCTTTTATCCGTTGAGCTTCCCCTGCATCTAATGCAAAAGGTCGGATCACTATGCTCTGCTTTCGCACCTGCTCGTCATGTACGACTTGCAGTCAAGCCATCTTGTGCCATTACACTATCGGCATGGTTTCCATTCACGCCTAGATGACCTTTGTAGGCCCCTCCGTTACTCTTTAGGAGGGATTCGCCCCAAACAAACTACCCACCATACACTGTCTTTGAACGTTTTTTCGCCCAAGTTAGGACATACATCGCTACAGATGGTTATTTCACTGTCGAGTATTACAGAACCGAAATCCTGTACATAACCTCTCACCACTATTCTACGCAGTAGAAACGTATGCCCAATGTAAAGCTATAGTAAAGCTTCCGGGGTCTTTTCGTCTAACTGCAGGTAACCGGCATCTTCACCGGTATTGTATTTTCACCGAGCAAATCCTCGAGACAGTTCCCCAGTCGTTACACCATTCGTGCGCGTCGGAACTTACCCGACAAGGTATTTCGCTACCTTAGGACCGTTATAGTTACGGCCGACATTCACCAGGGCTTATAGCAGTCAGCTTGATATAATCGCACCGCCATTATTTAACCTTCTGGCATTGGTCAGGTGTCACCCCCTATACATCATCTTACGATTTAGCAGGGAGCTGTGTTTTTGATAAACAGTCGCCAGGGATACTTTCGCTGCGGCCTCTTTTGCAAGAGGCAATCCTTATCCCGAAGTTACGGATGCTTTTTTGCCGAGTTCCTTGAGGATCCTTCACTCGTTCGTCTTGGTCTACTCGACCTGCTCGTCTGTTTCGATTTGCGGTACGGTTCCAAATATGTTGAATGCTAGAAGATTTTCTCGGAAGGCTCTTCATGTACATTTCATCGGCCGAAGCCTCAGATTTCATCTCGCGACGGTTCTTGTGTAGCCCGGATTTTCCTAAGCTACGAACCTGAGCGCAATAACGCAAATCCAATAATGCGCGTACACTTGTGTCCTCCGTCCCTCCATCGCCATATTTGAAGTCATGGAATATTAACCATGTGTCCATCGGTTGCGGCTATCGCCATTACCTTAGGCCCGACTAACCCTACTCTGATTGACATTGAATAGGAAACCTTGAGCTTTCGACGGTGGCGGTTTTCACGCCACTTGTGGTTACTTGTGCCAACATTCTTACTTCGCAACGCTCCACCGTGGCTCACGCCTTCGGCTTCAATGCAGATGCGAATACTCTCCTACCGCTTGTATAATAAATTATTCAAACCCTCAACTTCGGTATCATGTTTAACCCCGATCATTTGCGGCGCCAGTTCTCTTGATGAGTGAGCTGTTACGCTTTCTTTAAATGATGGCTGCTTCTAAGCCAACATCCTCATTGTCTAAGAAATCTGACCTCCTTAAGTGTACTTAATATGAATTTAGGGACCTTAATTTGAGATCTACGGCTGTTTCCGTTTTGACTCGTGGAGCTTCGCCCCCACTGTCTAACTGCCGCGTTATGACCTCTGGTATTCGGAGTTTGGTAGGTCTTGCGAGATTGCTCCCTGTCAAGACCATCCAGTGCTCTACCCCCAGAGGGAACACGCGACGCCATCCCAAAAGATGTTTCGGAGAGAACCAGCTATTACCAGGTTCGATTAGCTTTTCACTCCAACCCACAAGTCATCCGAAAGTATTGCACGGCTTATCGGTTCGGACCTCCATTTGTCTTTCGACAAACTTCATCCTGCTCATGGGTAGATCACCTGGTTTCGGGTCTATAGCTTACGACATAAATTTTGCCCTGTTCAGACTCGCTTTCGCTGTGGCTCCACGCATTTAAAGCGCTTAGCCTGCCGCATGCTATAACTCGTTGGCTCATTCTTCAATAGGCACGCCGTGACGGACAATAAATTGCCGCTCCGACTCCTTGTAGGCGTAGGGTTTCAGATCTATTTCACTCCCCTCTCCGGGGTTCTTTTCACCTTTCCCTCACGGTACTAGTTCACTATCGGTCTCATGGAATATTTAGCCTTACCGGTTAGTTCCGGCAAATTCCTCCGAGCTATTCGTGTCTCGAAGTACTCAGGAACTTGAACAAAAGAGTCCATTACGTTTTCGGTTACGGGGATATCACCCTCTATGTCTTACCTTTCCAGATAAATCACCTAACGTATGAATTTGTAACTCTTCTCAACCAAATGACGTTCTAGTCCTATAACCCCATATGTACCTCAACATGTTCAATCCAAACTATTGCTAGTCTAGATCCAACACACTGAGGTCAACATGGTTTGGGCTCCTTCCGTTTCGCTCGCCGCTACTTGGGAAATAACTATTGTTTTCTATTCCTCTAGGTACTGAGATGTTTCACTTCCCTAGGTTAGCATCTGACAGCTGTCAGATAATGGGGTATAACCCCCATTGAGTTTCCTCATTCGGAAATGTCCGGATCAAAGCTTATTGCCAGCTCCCCGAACCTTATCGCAGGCTGTCGCGTCCTTCATCGCTTCCATGAACCAAGGCATCCACTACTACGCCCTTAGACTCCTATTAGGAAATCTAAAAATCACAAGTAAACACATTTTCAAGTTTGTGTCGCCTCAACGTTTCTTCGTTGAGGACTTTTTAATTTTCGTTCAAATTTTATTTTGAACTGTTCTTAATTTGCTTTGTGTGAAAATACAGTTTAATCCTGTATTTATACGAAACCGAAATACCCTGCAAAGAATATTTCGGCCCCATTCTCAATCATTCTGACACGGATAACAGTACTGCTTAAAACCGAAGTTTCAGACAGTAAATTTTGTGTCGAATGCATTTCGTTGACAAGGATCTGTCTCCCACACTTTATCCCAAAACTAATGTTCCGGAAAATTTGTGAGACGGGGCATAGTATATACGAATGAAATATAAAGTCAACACCTTAAATACCCTTTAAAATATGGGGATAATTATCCATCTAAAAACACCCCACGGGGGGTGTTTTTAGAGATTATTTCCTTATTTCTGGGCTACCGTTCCATCGCTTGTTTCCATACTAGCCAAGGCATCTTCGACACCTTGCACAAACTTATCCTGAACACTCAGGAATACCTTAACTTCTTCCATTTTTGTAAGGTCAATAGTAGACCCAACCTTTGTCTGACTAAGAGACTCCTTGTCTTGTGAAAATTTATGCTCCAAACTTCTAATATTCCCTTTCCTTTTTGCTGTTTCAGGATCGCCGTCTATTTTTTGAGTACCGTCAATATTCCCCTCAATTTTAATACTTCGAGCAACACCATCCACGCCTGTAATTTTAATAGTATTTCCACCCCCTGTTTCATCATATTCGATCATACCATCATGATCAATAATCATCATTTTTTTATTCCCTACCTCATAACGAACCGTATCTGTTCCCATCTCCTGCATTTTATTCTGCAATTTTATAAATTCATTTTTTGATTTTGATTGCATTTCTTCAAATGAGTCAAACTGTTGCAGTGCGGGACTCTTTGCTTCTGCGGAAGCCAAAACAAATAAGAAGCTTGTGATGAGTACAAGTTTCTGAAGTAATGCTCTTTCGATTCCTGAAGAATGAGGTGCCGGGCTAATTTCCAGAGCAGAACCACGCATGTCTTCTGAGTGAAGCCTGGCCACAGAAGGCTTTTTAAATGGATTGAGGTTGAATTTCATATACAAGGATTATATCATTTCCAAGTAATAATAAAACCCCTCCGTACAGAAAGGGGTTTTATATACTAGTTAAGTAAATGACTAGTTATGAGAAACCATGTCAGAAACCTTACTAATAGCTCGAGCTGCTGCATCCTTTCCTCCTAATCCAAACGCTAGGCCGAATGCGAGCGCAAGTGCTGCCATAATCGCTGTCCAAAGGGTCTGGATCAAATCAGAACCAATTCCAAGCTGATTCAAGGCGAATAGGATTGTTGTAACCCAGATTGCCCATTTGGTAATAGATCCAACCAAGTTTGCTGACTGAACATTTGCCATTTTTGCCGATCCGGAAACCGCCTTACTTGCCATACCTGCCAATACAGAACCAACCACTACGATTAATGCTGCAACAATAACTCGTGGGAGGAATACTACAACAATCTGCTGGAGGAACATATTTACTGTTCCGAGACCGAGAACGTCTAGTGCTCCGATCAAGAATACCAAGATAAAGAACCATTTAACGAGCCACCCAATAAACGAACCAAGGTCAAAATGATATCCTGCCTTGTTGATAGACTCCTTGATTGAAGTTCCTTCAAAAAGCTTGTTCACCTTGGTTAGGTTCACTACATGAGTCACTGCCTTGCCAATCAATCCTGCAAGAACACATCCTATGATAAAGATTACCAATGCAAGAAGTACTCCTGGCAACCAACTGATAATTCCCAACCAAAATGCTTGGAGAGATGAGAGAAAGACTTGTCCTTGTTGAACTGCTAACATAAAAATATAGTACTGTGAGACTGCTAGTGTTAAATGATTCATGGCCCCGGACAGGTCATGTATCGTTCCTTATTATACCACCCTTTGAAAATTGGATGCAAGCTACCTAAAAAGCCGGAATTTGCGAAGCAAATTCCGGCTTTCCCCTACCGCAACTCTGGATGGTCAATTTTGTTAATCAACTTCTCGTGAGGATAATCAAGGACGTCTCGGAGCAACTTGTCATACATATTCAAGCGATACATGAATTCTTCCATTTCAAATACGGAATAGCGAAGCTCCTTGCCGATTTCTGCCTCAAGCTCCTTGATACGTCGTTCAATTAATTTACGATTGAGGCGATCTCCTACGATCATCAAATCCATCACTCTATCATTGTCATGCAAAAATATTCCGGAAACAAGGAAGAGTCCTACTTTTCCGATTTTATTAAATCGAGGAAGCAAATCCGGAATATGAGTTCCTGCAGCATCTACAAGGAGGCTCCGAAGTGGTTCACTAATGCTAAATTCTTTGTGTGCAATATATCCCTTGAGTTTTTTTCTACTTGTCTTACGACCACGAACAGTAACCTTTACAACACTTTTAGACTTAATCATCCCAACCTTTACAAGCTCAAGTAGATCCTCCCTGATCATTTTTGGTTTTACACGCAAACGCTCTGCCAAATCATCGACCGATAAGGCAACTTCTTGGTTTAACAAGAAAAATTTCATTAATTTTACCCGCGTCATCGAACCGAATAATTTACCCAAAATGTCTAACTGTTTCATATAGTGGGCATTATACCCTATTTCCAAGCCAGCAAAAAAGCTCCCAAGGGAGCTTTTTTGTGGTGCAATAGTGAATTATTTCAATTCTACCTTTCCACCTGCGTCTTCAATCTGCTTCTTCAAAGCATCAGCATCTTCCTTCTTCATTCCCTCTTTCAAGGTTGCTGGAAGGTTGTCTACCAAGTCTTTAGCTTCCTTGAGACCAAGGCCGAGAGATTCCTTCACGATTTTCATCATGCCGATTTTCGCTCCTCCATCTGATACCAATACTACAGTAAAGTCAGATTTTTCCTCAACTGCTGCCGCTGCAGGACCTGCAACCGCTACTGCTGCTGCAGAAACTCCGAACTTAACTTCGAATAATTTTACCAACTCGTTCAAGTCAAGTACTGACATTTCTTCAATTGATTTTACAATTGCAGCGAATTTTGCTGGAACTTCTACTATTTTTGTTGTTTCTTCCATATATTTTGTAAATTTAGAAAATTAATAATTAAGATGTCTTCTTCTCTGCAATTGCATTAAGTGCCAATACCAAT
The DNA here is from genome assembly GCA_943357975.1 of Candidatus Nomurabacteria bacterium. Lineage (GTDB taxonomy): Bacteria > Patescibacteriota > Minisyncoccia > Phycocordibacterales > UBA1006 > CAIXMG01. The sequence goes on from CALRGS010000010.1 coordinate 10,677, forward strand.
CCTTGAATTGGACTATTGATAACGTTAACGAACATACCTCGGAGAACTGGAGTCGCAGGAATCGTAGCAATAGCTGTGATTTCTGCCTTGTCCATAAATCGTCCTTCGAATACTCCACCTACCATTGCGAGTTTTCCTTCGAATTTCTTTACGAAATTCCAAACTTCTCGTGCTGGTGCGATAAGATCCTTTGAATACGCAACAGCCATTTCGCCGTCCATTACAGGCATATCACCTGTAATTCCAGCTGCTGTAAGCGCTCGTTTCAAAAGTGATTTTTTAACCACCTTGAATCCAGAATCAGCCGACGCGAGAGCGTCTCGCATTTTCATCGTATCCGCAACGGTCATTCCCTTTGCGTGCACGAACACGATAGATCCAGAATCCTTGGTAATTTTTTCAAATCCCGAAAGGAGCTCTGCTTTCTTTTGTTTCGTAAGAGCCATAGTTAAAAAGATTAGTGTTTATAAAGTTGTACCCAATATCGAGAATTCGACCTCGGTAGCAAATTAAGCCCCGCAAAGCCTTAGCAACGTGGGACAGCCACTGTCTGTGGTGTACAAGCATTCATACTACTTGATTTTGAATAAATGTCAAGAAAAAAACCCGTCAATTGACGGGTTTTAAAACCATGCGATGACTATCTACAGCAAATCCAACTTTCTTTATCATGGATACCGTAGGTTTAGTTATGGATACGCGTCCTGGAATACTATCAAGGTAATATGATTTGCCAGACACAAGTCCTGTAAATCCATCACAAGGAGCCCCTACATACACACTTTTTGTTTCCCCTAATGCTCCAGATTCCGAAGCAACCCCAATGGTATTATCCAACCTATCACCTACACCAAAATGGTCTTCGTTGCCCGTTGAATATCCATAATTAATTGCCCCGTCTAGAATAGTAGCTGTTGGATACGTCCTGGTTTTGTAAACACGTCCTCCTTGGGTTTGTGTCTCGAAAACCGAGAACACCATGTCCTGAGTTGGGAAACTCGTCCACGATGCCCCACTATTAGAACTATACAGCCTCATACCATCTGGATAGGGGTTTGCATTTGAATAGAAAAACGTAGTACTTCCTCCGCCAACTCTTTGAAAATCCAAGATGAGGGCATACTGCGTATTAGGAAGAACCAAGAGTGGTGGATCAAAAACGAGCATGGCCTGAATCGCTGGATTGTTCGCGGCATGGTAATACGAAGCAGTAGCCAAATCAGGTCCTGAAGGTACTCCACCTAGCAAGCGCCTTATTTTTGCAGTAAAGGTCATCAGGTTTGCGCCTGCTCGAAAACGAATAGATTTGATACCTAACGCGCTCGATGTTGTTACAAATGATTGTGCCACCCATTCTCCTTGGGGCGTGACTACTGAAGAAAAAGGGTTAGCTTGTTGGTCTACGGTTAAATACCCTGTTAGCCCATCCCCCATTGCAAGCAAATCCCCTGCCTGAATAGATTCCCCATAAACAAATGCGGCTTTGTTTACCAGATCGATAATTGATTGATTGGAGAGGTTTCCCAAGTTCCCCAGTGAATCTGTACCCAACACCTTTGTTATTGAACCACTAGAAAGTGAGTCGATCCTCATATTTCCTGCGACATGCAGGGTGGCCTGAGGAGTTTCAGTGTTGATACCAACCTTGTTTATTTGGGCAACAACCGAGAGTGAGTACATCATGCCGATAATACCTGTGCTGATTTTTTTCATAATTTTTAGTTTTAAAATGAACAAATAATTACTCACAGATTAGCAGGTCGAGATAAAATCTAGATAAAGAATTTCTCAAGAAGTTCTAAAGTTTTGGTTATCCACAGGTTTATTTTGCTTGTAAGTTTTTGCGACGACTGATATACTTCAGACATAATTTGGGGCAACCCATTTAAAAGCCACCGCGAGGTGGCTTTTAGGATAAAATCAATTTACAGTAAGCTTCTTTTACTGACCTTAATTCATTTTCTGAAACTTCGTATATCTTTTCCTCTAGACGTTTCCTGTCCAAGATTCTTGCTTGATTTAAAATAGCGCAACGCTCCACAGTGGTATGTGTTAATGTTACATACCAACTACCATGATGTATCTTTGTTGTTAGTGGTATTCCTAAAAATACGTCTGTGGAAAATTTCTTCAAAATAAGTACAGGTCTTCTAAATGTTTCTCCTTTGCCATACGATTCATTGCCTATGTTTTTACCTAGTCTACACCATTTTATTTCGCCTTCTTTTACTGGTGACAAGTCTAAACGAGCGTCAGTTTCTTGTTTAACCAGGTTCCACATTTCGTAGTTGTTCATATTTTTATGTCTGGCTATTATTAATCATCCAAACCCTAACACACACAGATAAAATCTAGATAAAGAATTTCTCAAGAAGTTCTAAAGTTTTGGTTTAAGTGATTTGCCCAAACAAAAAACCGCCTAGGCGGTTTTTTGTTTGGGCATCACATGAACTATCCGCGTGCTGCACAAACCATATTTCTTATTAGAAGAATAGTGAAACTAGATTAGTTTCCATTTCGTCTGTAAGACCAGTCCAGTTCATTACATTTGCTGAACGAGTAGTGTCACTCGTAGAGTCTGTACCAAATTGGATTGAATCAATCTCTCCACCTACAGTTGCATTTGTCGTAGCCTGACTGATTGTAGCTGTAATTGTGAATGTGACAGATTGGTCTTCAATAATGGTGTAGTATTCATTATCAACCCCAGAGTTTGTAATACTATTTCCGTTTGAAGTAGCACCTGTAACTGTGTAAGCAGGAGCTGCAAGAGTACTGTTTCCATCACCAGCAAGTGTGCTTAGTTGGAACGCTTCTTTAACAGCTGTAGATTCGTTGAACCCGTTCATGTAGATATCATCACCCTTTGCGGTAACTTTAACTACAAACGTAACCGTTGAAACATCTGTGTTAGGATCTGCAGCGGCAACATTTGATTTGCTTACAAGATCAACATCTGCGAATACTTCAAAGAATCGCTGAGCTTCACCTGTTGCTGATCCAGTAATTTCAGATGCTCCTAAGTCATCGTTTCCAGATTCAGCATCAATTGCATCAGCGCCTGTACTTGTAACTTTTGCAAGTAGACTATCTCCGTTTGTAAGTGTAACCCCATCAAGTTCATTTATGTCCGCTACCAATTCGAATTCTACTGTATCTCCATCTTCTAGATCATAGTCGAGATCATCGAATGTAAGAGTACATGATGTACCTGCACAAGCTACTGCTTCTACTACAGAAGTGTCGTAGTTGTCTGATGTACCATCAGCCGCAGAAAGATTGTCACCGATCTCGTCATCATTGAACTTCAAGACGAACGACGAAACTAAATCATCAACATCTGAACCTGATGATGTAATTGTAAATGGAAGTGAATCAATATTAATATCTGCTCCATCTGCCTTGATTTTTCCTTTAACAATAAGAACATTCTCCGTATCATCATTTTCTTCTGCTGTTACAATTCCTTCATCTGGACTAGACGAGTCAAGAGAAACCTTGAGTTCAACATTGTTTGATGATGTGAATGTATCAAACTGGAAATCTCGTACATCAGCAGAACCGATGTCGCCAGTTCCAATTTCGGTTAGAATAGCTCCATCTGCGTCCATAAATCGAACACTAGAAACTGAGACATCCCAATCATTATTTGCTGATCCAAGATCAGAAGAGTCGATATTGCCAAGAGCTGAGACTGCAACATATAACTTGCCAGTTTCATCTGCTTTTATAACAGCCCCATCAAGACTAATAGATTTTGTCCAATCACCGTTGTCATCGTCAAAATCTTCTACATCTGCTGATCCAACCTCTTTACCATCAAACCAAACTGATACCTTATCAGCATAGTCATCAAGATCATCCGATCCACCAGCTCCTTGCTCTGCGAACATTACTTTTACTGATTTAAGTTCAATATCTGAACCACCATCAGCATCAATGTCGAGACCGAGTACCTTTACGTCATCCTCTCCTTCACCGACATCTTCGTTAGAGATAGATGAGATAAAATCTGCATCATCAATCTCTCCTGATCCACCTGAAAGTGTTCCTGGTGCTGTAGGAGTTGTAGGAACCATAGCACCTGCGCACTTAGCAACCAAAGCTGCTTGTGTCAAAGCACCTGCTTTTCCATCTACTGTCAAACCGCCGTTAGCAACTTGGAAAGCTGCTACTGCTGCTGTTGTCTTTGCACCGAACTTACCATCTGCAACTAATGCAGGAGTTGCACTAGCACACATGTTAAGGTTACTTTGAAGTGCCATGACATAAGCTGGGTTTGAACCACCTTGAATTGTCACTCCTCCCATAGGCATCGCTGTTGCTGCTGCCGCTGAAAAAGCGAAAGCGAATGCAAAAGCAGATACTG
>CALRGS010000011.1 GCA_943357975.1 Candidatus Nomurabacteria bacterium
GGTGCGAGGAATTTAATAATATCCCAAATTTCAATCCAGATCTTTTTTAACATTGATGGTTGCTGCATAGATGGCGCCATTGTACCACCAAAGGTGAAAAAAATACAAATATTTGCTACAGTAGATGCATGACAAAGATTGTTCAGGAGCCAAATAAGGTACTCAGGGGACTCGCTGCAGAAATCCCTATTATTACCATTACTACCCCAAAAGTACAAAAGATTATCGGTGCCATGAAAAACGCCCTCCATCGTGAACCTGATGGGGTTGCTATTGCTGCTCCTCAGATTGCAGAACCTGTGCGCATGTTCATCATTGCTGGTTTTGTATTTGATTTGAAGAAGAAAAATATCACCGGAACAAGGTCTGTTGATAGAATTTTTATTAATCCCGTAATTACTAAGCTTTCCAAGGAAACCAAGTGGATTCCTGGCGAGGGATGCCTTTCGGTGCGATGGATTTATGGAACAGCTAAGCGTCATAAAGAAGCGACGATCAAAGCATATGATGAACAGGGTAAGGCGTTCACCATGAAAGCGACAGGACTCCTTGCACAGATCTTCCAACATGAAGTAGATCACTTGAACGGAATTCTTTTCATTGATCACGCTAAAGACATTCGTAATATGACCGACGATGAGATTAAGGATTACCAAGAGGAACTTAAGCAGCTTGAACATGACCATGCTCACTAATAAACTTAATTTTGTATTCTTTGGAACACCCGACGTATCAAGTAAGACGCTTGAGATTTTGAAGTCTCATGGATATATGCCAAGCCTTATCGTTACGGCACCTGACCGACCTGTAGGCCGACATTTTACGATGACCCCAAGTCCTACAAAGGTTTGGGCTGAGGAAAATAATATCCCTTACATTCACACTTTCGCCGACCTCACCCGGCCTGCTGCGCAGCCCACCCTCTCCACTACCGTGGAGAGGGACTCAGGGTCCTATGATCTATTTATCGTCGTAGCCTATGGAAAAATTTTATCTCAAGCTATTATCGATATGCCAAAACTTGGAACATTAAACATTCACTATTCCCTCCTTCCAAAATATCGCGGAGCGTCTCCTGTTGAATCTGCAATCTTGCATGGTGAAATAGAAACTGGGGTTTCTATCCAAAAAATGGTTTTCAAATTAGATGCCGGACCAGTGATTGCAGAAGCACGAACAGCTATTAATCCAAATGAGAATCATACTGAACTTCGCAATCGATTAATTCCTATGGGTGCTGAGCTGCTTGTAAACACACTCCAAAATACCTATCTCCCTCTTTTAGAGGGAGTACAAGGTGAAACACTTGTGCAAAGCCCACGCGAAGCGGGCGAGGGATTACCTCAGGACGAGTCTCAAATGACTCATTGCGGAAAGATTAAAAAAGAAGATGGATTGGTAAACCCAACTACTGATAATCCTCAAGAATTATGGAACAAGTATCGAGCCTACTTTGGGTGGCCAGGAATCTATTTCCTAACGCCCCCCTACCCCCCTCTAAAAGAGGGGGCACAGCCCACTCGAACTAAAATAACCCAAGCGCGTTTTGAAGATGGAAAATTTATTATTGAGAAAGTTATTCGTGAAGGAAAACCTGAAAGTAGTTATTAAAAAACTTTACTTTTTGTTAAAATATGGTATTGTGTATTTAAACCCACTAAACCCCCAACCATGGAGCAATGCCGTAGACAACACCTAGAACAAGCGCTCATTGATAGTTTCATTTCAGCAAAAAATCAGCTAGGAGAAGGTGCGCCCACCTTTTTCATCCAGAAATTTTGGCAATCGCTCGCTATTTATTACATAGGAATACTCCCAGATACTTCTATCGGGAAAATCCTAGACATTCATCAAGTAGCAATCGTGAGCTTTCGAAAAACTCTCAATATTCCGAGAGGTTTGATTAGAAAAGGAACCAGCAAAGCTGCAGTATGTTCCATAAAACTTATTCGCAAAAACAACCTTGGGAAGTTCCATGGGCATAATAAGAAATTTACTGACGGAACTGTTTCTAGGGGAAAGTATTATTACTACTCATTACGGGATATACAAATTATCCTTACTGCTTTCAAGAACTTTTGGTGGTTGCACTCCAGTATTTTAAATGAATACTTGAGACATCATGAAGTTTTTCTTGCTAATCGAACTATTAGAAAATTACGTTCTGAATATCGAAAATACTTAGACACGAAATCCCTGGCTCTATGCTAGGGATTTTTGCGTTTTATTATTTATGTTGTACCACAACAAAAAAACCCACCAAGGGTTTATTTGATTCCGAGCAATTCTACTTTGAAAACAAGTGTCGCGTTTGGTGGAATGGTTCCAGGAATTCCTCCTGCACCATACGCCAAGTTTCCAGGAATAGTAAATTCGTATTCTGAACCTACTGACATTAACTGAAGACCCTCTGTCCAGCCCTTGATCACTCCATTTAATGGAAATGAAATTGACTGACCTCGCTTATATGAACTATCAAAAATAGCTCCGTCTGTTAATTTCCCTTCATAGTTAACCTCCACGGTTTGAGTTGCCGTAGGCTTTGGGCCTGATCCTTCTCGAATAACTTTATACTGAAGTCCTGATGCTGTTGTTTTAGTTGCTGATTCCATAGGTTTAGTTTCTGTTGTTGTTGCTGTTTGTACTGCTGTTTCCTGAAGAGTCTCTGATGAAGTAGGGGGCAATGGCGCCTCGGCCTTCTTGGCATTGTGACGAATCAGTAATCCGAGCCCCACCACTACAGCGATAATAATAAAAATTGAAAATGTTGTTTTCATGTTATTTTCTTTGGTTCCATCCATAAAATCCTTTGCGCATTAATTCTTTTAATAGGATACGGCCCTTCCGAGCCATAGTATGACGTTTTCCACGCCCCTGCTTGATCATCTCTAACATTTCAGTAACCGCACGATCAATAGCAACATAGGCTTCTGATTCGGTGGTTTTCACGAAATAATTGTGCCCATTTGAATCCACAGTTATCTCTGCAAGGAATACGTCTGGACCGCCTTTATGGTGCGTTGACGACTTCCCTACTTCTAGATGAACATAGGCATTCTGATGGATAAATTTTTCAAGTGAACGTAGTTTCTCGTTACTGTATTGCTTAACGGCATCCGTAAGCGGCATATGAAGACCTTTGAGTGTGATATTCATCATAGGATTCAAGTACATGAGTGATTAGTTTTCTTGTACCTGCCTAGTTAGTATATCATACTCAGTTTTCCCCAGGTTTGCGGATTACTTGACAATACAACTATTCGTGATAAAATAGAACTCGAACCAAACCAATTTCACATGGCGAAAATAGATATCAAAAAACTTGCTCTTTGGGTTATGTGTCAGTATGAGATCACAGAAATACGTGAGATGTACGCATCACTACATGAAAAAGATTCGGACGATTTCAAAACCTGGAGAGATTCATTTTTCTTTTGGCTTATTGCCCAAACAGCCAACGACCAATCAGTGCGTTCGGAGATTACCTCAGCAATAAGAAAGCTACGCGTTGAGCAAAAAGAACTACTCGAAGGTGCTGCCAAGCACGAAAGAGAACTCACTAAAGGCCTTCCTGAATATGAAGATCATGACTTGGGTTAAAGACCGTACCGGGACAACATGTTCCGGTATTTTTTTTGCACTAAAAAACACCCTCGCGGGTGCTTTTTAGATTACTCCATATCTGAAACTAGTTTCGAAACAGCCTTCTTCTTTGTTTTTACTTTGGATCTGAGGTGGGTAAATAAAACAAATATTATTACAAGCACTACTAGCGGAATACTTGCGTTAATCACATGATATATCCACAAGAACACTTTTCCGTGAACATGTACCCGTGTATGCGACATAGGAATCATATTCTTATGAGTGTCTCCAACTCCTTCAGCCCATATCTCATAGATACCTGCTTGATCCATATGGTCTTTTACAAGGAATGATCCTTGTTCATCAGAAGACACGAGATATGTCTCTAAGAGCATATTTGGTTTCTTCACAAACACATACATATCCTGGGCAGGTGCCCCCTGTTCCCCAATTATTTTCATAGTACCACCTACAAACAAATATCCTGGACTTGTAGTAATGTTCGGTGGAGCGAAAACGTCAATATCAACATTCACCTTCACTTCTTTTTTGTTTCTTGCCTTGTCATATGCGGTGACCGTAAGGGTATGTGTACCTAATGACAACGCTCTCGGTAATACATACTCTACTGCATTCCCTTGAGCAATAATTTTCTCTGGTTCTTTATTATCAAGGACTATCTGATAATAATCCATACCAGATACAGCATCCTTGGCACTTACTGTCGCCACGAGATCGTTCTTGGTATTACGGCCCAAAGTCACTACTAATTCTGTTGGTTCTGTACTATCGATACGAATAGGGAAATGAACTACTTCGGAAGTGCCGTCACGAGTGATTGATCTAATATGGAAATAAGAAACCCCTTCTTTTATATTCTTGAGAACCCTCTCTGCAAATGGCTTCTCCGCTTTCCCTTGGGGAACTGAATCTGGTTGGCTATCAAATAACGTTTGCACACCTGTCACATCTCTCCCAAGTGAAATGAGTAGTCGCGCATCTGTATTTGGGTACCAAAGAAGCGAATCCGGGTGACTTGATGAGCTGACTTTTGGTAAGAGGAGTCCGTCCACAACTGTTGGTGCAGGCTGAATATCGATTACTGGCTCGACTGGTTTTGGTAACTCCACATTCGAAAGAGTAAACGATGCATTACTTGAACCAGAGAGAACATTCGTTCCATTCCCATCATTTGCAAGTACTGAACTAGAGAGCATCTTTATCGTTCCAGTTCCAGCAGCCTTCACACGAAAAGTATACGAAACTAGTTTGCCTGTATTTCCTGTGAATCCTGGATTCGTAATCACTCCTTCAAATGAACCCGTCCCACTACTATTAGAGTAGGAAGGCTCCTGAACCCAAAGACTGAATATCGATCCAACTTTGGAACTAGAAACAATCTCAAGATTTTCCTTTGAAAAACTAAAACTTCCTGAGGCAGCATTGACTGATTGATTTGCGCTCGATACGAAGAAAGAAGCCGAGAATGTTGTTCCTACTGGATAACTACCCGACCCTGGCGAGATGGCTAATGTCGCCGCAAAAACATTTAATGGGCCAACTAAAAATGCCACAACTAAAACAAATTGAGTAATTTTAGCGAAAAAACTTTTTCTTGTTTCTTGAAAACAAAGCATATGTCGAAACCAGTATACAACAAAGTATCGTGATTACAAATACCCACTTGATATTTTTTGAAGCAATACTACTGGTGCGTATATTATTATGCTCATCATACGCATGCACCACCACATAATACCAATTCGATTGGTGAGTAAGTTTATAAGGACTTGTTTGTTCCTTGCATACTCCTAATAATGATTCGCACACTTCATATTTTTTTATTCCAGATCCTTTGTCTTGACTTGAAAATACAAGGAACCAGTTCCCATCAAATACCGAACCGTCTCGAGTCCTGGTTATGGTAAATTTTTCTGGAGGAATATGATCAACCTGATCGGTAAAAGTAGCACCACTTGCAGAATCCCCTGGTGTGATAGTAATTTTTGCATTTTTATATGTAGCTACACTATTGGTGCCGGCACCATCATTCAAAAGTACCTGAACCGATTCAGGGTTAATTGTATGCTCACCAAGAGCCTCCTTTGAAAGAACTACTGAAAACAGATATCCTTTGTTGGTGACCAGTCCTCCTGGAATCATCCCAGCAAAGTCAATCTTCTGAGTATCTTCGTGATACATAGGCTGTTCCATCCAAAGCGTTACTACAGAGTTTCCCGTAATAATTTTCTCGACACGGGAAACGGAATCACCTAAGGCAATGGTTCCGCGTACGGTGTTTATTGAAACATCCCCAGAGTCAATATATACATCCAACTGAAACATCTCTCCCTGAGCAACAGTTTCTTTTTCAGGAATAACAGAAATCACTGCAGCACTCGCATGATGCAGTCCAATAAAAAGAAGCATCAGAGTAATAACTCCTCCAAAGACCTTATTCTGTTTATAGTATGTGGATTTCTTCATAAAAACTTATTAGCCTGTCCAATAATACGCCATGATACTGAAATCTGTTATATCTATTTTACCGTCCCCATTTAATTTTGTTTTCTCCAAAGCTATAACTGTTTGACTCAAGACTCGCTTGTACCAGTACGCAGCAATAGAATAATCTACAAGGTTCACCTTACAGTCACTATTAAGATCAGCTTTAGTTGGACATTTTGTATTTTGCTTGAGAGCTATATTCTCGTCACCCACCGCAAATGCAACAGTCTTACCGAAGGCGGTAATTTGACCCTCCTTTGCTGTTTTTGATTTTGTGAGGTGATCCCCCATCTCGAGAATTGAAGTATCGAAATTATAGAGGTAAGCACCTGAGGCGTCACTTGTTACTTTATTAAATATCTCTTGTTCTGAATGGACAGAAATAGTAACCTCCGCACTCGGCACTGATTGTCCAAAAATTGCAATATTGTCCCCTTTCTTCACTTCCGATTTGTCTACGGTAATAGTCGGAGCAATAAAAATTCCTCCAATATTCGAAGAGACCCCTTCGGTCACAGAAACAGGAAAAGTAAGGAGTGTTGACCTATTGCCTTGGGAATCCTCGGAATATACACTAAAAATATAATTACCACTCGAAATGTCAGTGAGCCTTATCGAGAAGCCAGCATCAGCCCCAGCAACGGTAGAGCTCACTACTTGAGCATCCTTGAGGAGAACCACTGTACTCCTTGGGTAGGCCTTTCCTGAAAGAACGAGTCCACCAACTCCAGACCCACTAGATGATCCACCACCTCCACCACCTCCTCCGCCCCCACCACCTCCACCACCTCCTCCCGAATTAGCAGGCAACCCCGATACTGACGAAGACTCACTCAATAAAATCCCAGCAGCATATGATCTCACTTTAAAATAATAAGTTGTCCCATTAGAAAGACCTGTTTTTACATAGGCAAGTACATTACCTGCTGAAGTATAGGTGTAGGTTCCTGCCAGAGACGTACTCACCCCGACTTCATACGAGGTAATATTTGCAAGAGTACCCACCGAAGATGTCCAGCCGAGTGACACCTGACCATTCCCTGGTGTAGCCGTCAGTACAGGAGACGTTGAAATAGGAAAATAAGAAAATCCAGACCGACTTGTAAAGTTGGTACTCGTATTTTCCCCAATAGTAAATTCTCCTGTATTCGATAAGTATTGAAAACTTGCTGATGAAGCTTGGCCGCCCTCTAATGTGAATGTAGGATTTTCAACTTGAAAATTAGTGCTCGTCAAATTATCAGCAAATACCGTTATCCCAAGAAAACAAAAAAACAGCAATAGGGCAACTCCTATCTTGCTCAGATAATGATTACCTTGTTGTTGCTGTTTTTTTATCATAATACTCTACACTATCCTCTTTACTTTATTACGGCTTAACTGCTGGTGTTGGTGCTGGTGCTGGAGTAGGAGCTACTGCAGGAGCTTTTGTACTTGCAGCGTTTCCTATATTTAACGGAGCGACATCAAGTATTTTATTCTTTAAAACACTGTAAAGGATCGCTTTCTTGGCACTTGTATAAATCAAGACCTTATCTCCCTTCTCCGCTTTTGCAAAGAATGCTTGATCTTTTAATGCTGCGGGATCAGATACTGTTGCAACTGTTGGCGTTTCTCCTGTTGGGAGTACGATCAATTGCGAAACTTTTGCAACCAATCCTGCAGTTTCTTTGACTGCCTGTGCCTGAGGATCTTGTTTCAAGGCACGAAGCTGCCAATAGAATAGCCCTGCTAAAACAATAGCGATGACTGCAATAGCTGGTAACCAAAACCTTTTCATAATCTGCTTCAATTTGATAAACATAAATATAGGAAATTAGATTAATTACTGACGTGAATAATTATAAACAAATGGCTCTATAAACGCAAGCAGCCTACAAAACCACATCACCCTCACCTATCGGATCTGGCACTACTTCTGGTGCTGGATCCGGTTCTGGGATTGGATCTGGTTCAGGATCTGGCACTACTTCTGGATCTGGTGCTGGATCAGGTACTGGTATTGGATCAGGTTCTGGATCTGGAATTATGATTGGATCTGGTTCAGGATCTGGCACTACTTCTGGATCTGGTGCTGGATCAGGTACTGGTATTGGATCAGGTTCTGGATCTGGATCAATAACAAGTCCAGGGATAATACTCTCGAAGAGTTTTGCATCCTGCACTGCAAGCGCGTTCCATGAGAATCGAATATCACGTGGTGCATTTTTGTTGATCAAGATCGTAAACCCTGCTTGACTCTTACTAGTGACAATTGATTGGATACCTGCTGCGAATAATGCCTCTGCCTCTGCATCGGTAACATTGTCATCCGACTCGAAACTCATACCTGCAGAAACCACCGGTTGCGCAATATATGAATTTTCGAAATCAATTCGAACACTTCTCGCACCTTCGTAAATTACTGCGAATCCAGCAGTGTCTTTGTTAAACACAGGAGGAAGTGTAAATGCAACTTGTCCACCAAATGTCACAGCACCTGACGCAGTAAGTGTGGCAACGGCAATATCATCAGCGATTAATGTTGGTGTGAGTATTTCAACCCCTGCAGCGATTCGATCCGTGAAGATACTTTGTAGCACTGAACCGTCTGCTAATCGCGCGTCTTTTACTGAACGCAAGAATGTCATGATGGACTCCTCTGTTGTTGCAGCAGACAAACCGTTTGTCTCGTTAAATTCCGTAGCAAGTTTTTCGACATCACTTCCTAGTGAATCACCAAGTCCAACAAAGAGCATCGCATATCCACACATTGGTTCATCCGTATCAACATTATTTTTGTTTTCAGAGTCATTATTTTCTGCTGGTGGTAATGTTGGATCAATAAGTGTATCCACCGGGATTACCCCTGGTCCATCACCGACTGATTCTTCGATGGTAGGCAATGTTGCATCACACGCCGTCATGACTCCTGGTTCGTTAATGACTCGTCCTAATACCGCACCAGCACTTGTTGCTTTCATGGCATACCCAGCACGAGACGCCGAGGTCAACATGTCCCCTGAATGAACCGCACCATTTTCGTTGGTAATTTTTACTGGAATACGTCCAGCGAGAGCGATAGCATACGAATTTGGAGCTGACGCACCAATGGTCAATGCTGGCTGTGTTGAAACAACCCCAAGCAAATTCTTCTGATATTTCGTTGCTGACTTGCCAACACCTGCCGGCTGATCAGGCTGGATTGCAACTACATCACCAGGCTCCAAAGCTTCATTTGAATAATAATACTCAGCCAAGTCGGCAGATCCAGCCGCACCAAATTCAAGACCACTTGCCTGAAGGGAGTCCGCAATAAGCTCTCCTCGAATCAAGTCCAGATTTCCAGCTAACATGTCGAGCATTTGTTGAATATCTCTGTCAGGCATTTCCACCCATGTTGCAGCAGCAGAACCTGTAACCAGTATTCCTGACTTCACATCAATAGATTGGATGTCATCATAATCTGTTCCTGTCCATTCACTTGACGAATTATCTGTTTTTTCTGTATCTCCATGATACAAATCAGAAACAAAGGTATTCCCAAATCCAGTAAAGACCGTTAATCCTCCACCGTCAGATCCTTGATCAGTACCAACATAGAGGCTTTGTGTTCTTCCCATAAATGGTTCCACAGTTGCAGCAACCGAAGTTACGTTCGTTGATGATCCATAGAGGAATTCTGGTTTAATAGCAAAGTCCGAATCAGTCGAAGGAGTAACACTCCATGCAGGACTCACCGTAAGAGATGTAGTCGTGTTTGAAGTAACTCTACGAGACTGCCCAATACCTGTACCTGCAGTTATTGTCACCATTTGCCCAACGAATTCATTCGGCGTCCACGATTCCCCGGTATCTACGATTGTTGTTGTTGTCGCACTTGTTGCGGCAGTAACGGTGATAGTTTTGTGCTTCATTGCTTCAAGCCCAGCGAGATAGATCTTTCTGATCTGTGCTTGGTTTAGTGTATCTGTAGTAGTAGCACCAGCCATCGCAAATACGAGGTCATCCATGTCTCCGTTGAAAAATTCTGTTGCCGTTGTACAGTTAATAATCAAGTTACATTTAGCACCAACCGTAAGGATTGCCGGCGTAGTATCAAGTGTCGCAACAACTGCCACGGTCGTGTCCGATCCGACGAGTCTGCCGTCAACATAGAGGAGAATACCTGCGGCGTTTACTCTTTGAGCAAAGACATGGTGCCATTGACTGTCATCAAAGTCGTCTGTTGATGTCGCCTGGTCATCTGGTCCCCATGTCGTATCATCATCCATACCAAACGCAACCGTTCCTGTAGCTGTCAACCAAATCCTCCATCCCGTACCAGCGGTACCAGCGACGATGGCAGCTTCTTTGTCTACTAGTGTTTGAACAGCGGAAACCGTACCATTTGTTTTAAACCATAGTGACACATGGAACGCAGTAGTACCTACGGCAAAATCAGTTTCAACATCGCAACCGGCGTTATTGTCAACGTCAGAACAGAGGAAGTCAGATGATCCGTTAAAGCGTATTCCTTTACCGCGAACACCGTTCACATCATATGTAGGTGCATCTTCTGGCTCGAGAACGTTATTCGTCACAGCAGAGTCAGTAAGGTCACCTGATGTATCTTCAAATGAATACATACCTTTGTTTGTCGCCGCCATGTAATCTGTCTGAAGTGTCGTAGAATAGAATTTTGACCAAGGTTGCACAGTCGCAGCTGAAATTCCGTTCGTGTCGTGAATTTCTGTCATACCCAAAGAGTGTCCTACGTAGAGCACATCTCCACGCCCTGTAAGAACTGTATCGACTTCTGCATATGAACCCTGCTCACTTACATCCAGTGCATCTGGGGAGTTGGTATTAATAGTTGGTGCTGATTTCCACAATGATGCAGGTCTGGTTGTACCGTTAAATCTTTTTGCAACAGTTGTAACATCTGTTTGGGCTGTATCAATAGAGTTAGTAGAGGTTGTAATAAGACCAAATCGATCAACCCCGCTGTCAGTAGAGTTGAGACCGAAAAGTCTTCCACGGCGTGTTAAATATACCGATTGATAGTTATCTGTTATTGCACCATCACCGTAATCATAGGTTATTCCTGTAGCAGTGTTAACTACCGACATACCGTCGTCTGTTCCCGCAACAATGAATCGAGCTCCGTTTAGTGGTCCACCGTTTGCGAGGACGTTCGAACCTCCTTGTATGGTTGCAGCATGCACATCGTTTACGAGAAGACTGTTGAGCGCCATATCGGTTCGCGCATCTACGTTATAGGTGACTGTAGAGTTTCGACTCCCAAGAGCGAGGTCTCCTTGACTTCGGTTGGTGGTGTTATATTTGAACATCTTGTCTCCTGGGAAATCAAATTCATACATTCCTGTTCCCGATGCGCCATTAGTACCGACATAAATATAACCATTTTGCGCAAATACCGATGAAGGATTGTTTGCACTGTCAGCTCCAAGCGCATTCGTACCACTTTGAGTAAATTTCATCCACAGATAGTTTGAGTTGGCATCAAAAATATAGAGTGCTGTATCTGTTGCGACAATAATCGCCTTTTTAGGAAATTCTGACTTTCCGCAACGATCATCCGACGCAATAACACAGGCATCACTTACACCATCGTCTTTTGTTTCGGTATACCAAGAAGCTCCTTGTGATTTCAACGAGTTCGTCCATTCTCCACCGTCCACGTCACGAGCAGTATCATACACAAAGACGTCGTTGATTCCTGCGATATCCGTTTCATCTATATAACCCTTCTTCACCAAGTTGCCGTACACATCTAAATCTCCACGGGAAAGCGTACTACCGACAGCAAGTAATGTTCCTACTCCTGACGTACCATCAACGACAGAGAGCATTCCTTGATCTGAAATCTTGAAATTAACGGTTGCATCCGCAAAACTAATATCATTATCCCAACCTGTTCCAATAACTAGACCGTTTTGAGTTGAAGCATTTGGAGTAATATTCGCAATATCAATTCCTTCTACTGTTCCCGCATCAGTATCAGATGTACCAGTGATTTGTAGTCCAGTGATCACTGACGTACCTGCCCCTGCAGTTACTGCAATTCCAGACATATCAATATTTGATCCAATTTGTGTAAATGTTCCTGATCCTGGTTCAGTCAGCGTTAATATTGGCTGTACTTCTAATCCAATTCCAAATTCACCGGCAACCCCAGTATAGTTTGTTGTATTAGCAATATTTACCAACCCAACATTGTTCGTATATGTTAAATCACCACCTGTTATAAGTAAATTTCCAGCCCCATTAAATTGAGCTCGGGTTTTAGTTGTAATATCTGTACCTCCTGTGACAAAAGAAAGTGCTTTACCTGAAGTTCCTGTTCCGATGTTCATGTTTTGCCCCAAGTTATAAATATAAGCATCATTCGCAACTCCAAACACACCAGCAGTATATCCAGATCCGTTAATACCCATATCAATATAATTAGTTGTCTCGCTTCCATTGTCTGCGGTGGCAACTATGTCAGAAGAAGCACCTGTACCAGTAGATTTATTTTGAATATTTAATTGGAAATAACTATTTATTGTTCCTTCTGCTCCAATAGCTGTCACAGAAGAAGTTGTACCTGCATCAACTAGAAGTTTTTCAGGATTCGTTCCATCAAATGATGAACTTCCTATGCCAACATTTCCAGAATCATTAACAATGAGAGCTGTCGCGCCGTTATCTTGAACAATGAAATCTCCTGTTGATGATAGATTATGAGTTTCATTTCCAGATCCATCATTTGTGAAAGTCATTCCAAATGTTGATGCCCCAAATCCAATAGTAGTTGATGCATCCAATGTCATTGCATCTGATATATCTGAGAAATCAACCACGTCTGGATCAATCGCAAGTGCAGTACCAGATCCAGAAACAGTAATATCGCCGTAATCGGCATCAGCAAGACCTGCTCCTGTATTATCCAATCCACAAGTCCACCCAGCAGCGTCGGTATATTCCAAAATTCCACCTTCCGCACAACCTTGAATCAATCCCAAACCATTCGATATAACTTCGAGACCAGAACCTGATGTCGCAGTAGCCGTACCACCTGATGAAGCAAGTGTAATTGCATCTGAATCAATTTTTCCGGTTGCAAGCGTTATCACTTCATTACCTGTTCCTGCAGTAATGATACCGTCCTCGCCTATTTCAAATACCGATGCACTTGCGGTAACATCCCATGCCGTCAAATAATTTCCTGTGGTAAGTGTTCCTTCTGTTAATTGAAGTTCAAGTAGATCTCCTGTGGTAAGTGACGTTGAAGATAGTGTGTTAACAGCTCCGACTGCACCAATACCGATTGTGGTTGCGGCGTTGTTGATAACAGCAAGCGTGTTCGCATTCGTTGTCCCTGTTATCGCAAGCCCTGTCAAAGTTCCGACTGACGTAATCGAACCTTGGGCAGCAGTAGTAACCGTACCAGCAGTCGTAGCAGAAGTTGCCGTGGTTGCAAGTGTCGCCAAATCAACCGTGATGGTGTTCGGAATATCAGCATCAGCAATTGATGCACAGGTTAGGTCACCGTTTGCAGCGATCGTGGTAGCAAAAGTATTCGCTCCACAATCAGATGGATTGGCAGCGAGTGCAGTCGCGGTTGCGGCATTACCTGAAATGGTTGTCTGGTCACCTGTGTTAGATCCAGAAAGATTTGAAGCAGAAATGTTACCAGAGAATGCTAATGCCCCTGATGAATGTGTCGCGGTAAAGTTTCCATTATTAAAATTAATTACTGCACCATCTGCAAGGAAGAGGTCTGACCACATTTTTGTAGCAGAACCCAATGCAAACGCATCTGATGTCCCAAGTACAAGCGCAGCATTAATAGCAACTCCTGAAAGGTTATCCAGTGCAATTGATGCTCCAGATCCGCCTCCACATGTCTGCCATTCAAAATCTCCTGTCGTTGTTTCATACGTCAAACATTCTTCATCAGCTGCAACATCAACTGCTTTCAACATTGATTCCAAAATCTTATCGTTAGCAATTGTTGCTGCGTTACCAGATGAAGTAATGTCACCGGTAAGGTTGGCATTTGTAGTAACCGTGGTCGCCAACGTCGCAAGATCTACCGTAATACTGTTCGGCACATCAGCATCAGCAATTGATGCACAAGTTAGGTCACCGTTCGCAGCGATCGTTGTAGCAAAAGTATTCGCTCCACAATCAGATGGGTTAGCAGCGAGTGCAGTTGCAGTTGCGGCATTACCTGAAA
>CALRGS010000012.1 GCA_943357975.1 Candidatus Nomurabacteria bacterium
TGTACCTCAGTTAAATGCGCTGGAAATAAAATTGATCGAGCCATTACTGATTATATTAAAAAACATTACAACCTTGCGATTGGTGATAGAACCGCAGAACGAATCAAAATTAAAATTGGTGCAGCTATTCCCCTTGAGGAAGAACTTGAATTGATTATCAAAGGTCGTGACTATGTCACAGGACTTCCACGTTCAGTAAAAATTGCTACCAATGAAATTGTTCGCGCCATTGATGATGAGCTTTTAAAAATCATTGATGCTATCAAGGAGGTACTTCAAAACACCCTTCCAGAACTTGCTTCGGATATTATTGATAATGGCATTGTTATGACAGGAGGGTCATCACAGTTGCGTAACCTTACGGATTTGGTATATCGTAAAACAGGAGTAAAAGCAGTGGTAGCTGAAGACGCGCTCTTCTGCGTAGCGAAAGGGATCGGTCTCGCACTTGATCACATGGACACCTACAATCGCGCATTGTTGGCTAAGAAATAGGAGATAAAGAAATTCTAAAGTTTTGGGTAATACCATAACTTTTTTTCTTGCACAAGAGTCCCTAATAGTCTTATACTTGGGTTCTATAAACAAGTAATTACGTCGAAATTAACTCATAAATAACACCACACATCATATGTATCAAGAAACTAATCAGTTAGTAACAAAAGGGGACATCAATGAACTGAAACAAGATCTTAAGACTTTTATTATGGATGGATTTACAGCACTGAACGAAAAGATCGATCGAGTAGATGAAAAAGTTGATCGTATGTTGAGGATCGAGTCAGAGTCGTGAAAAATGTGGTAGAAAAAGGATTTAAAACAAAGGTCGCATGGTAGCGACTTTTGTTTTATAATAACCCTATGCTTTTGCCTCCACTCGAAAATTTCCCCCATGCGCTCGTTATTACTGGCAACCGCCAGGCCAATTTGAGTGTGCTACACAAAGAACTTGCAGACCAGGACGTAACTATTTTTGATCAAGAATCTCTCAAGGTTGATGTGTTGCGCGATGAGATTATTACATTATTAACTACTCGAAAAATTTCTAATCAGCGGTTTGTAATCATTTCCGCAGACCAGTTTGGATTCGAGGCGCAGAATGCGTTTTTGAAAAGCTTAGAAGAGCCTGAACAAGGAACGCATATTATTATCTTGATTTCTGATGAGAAGAAGCTTCTTCCGACCGTTCTTTCACGTGCGCAACTTATTCAAGGAGAACGTGCGATAGGCGAATCACGCCTTGAAGTGTCAGAATTTCTCAAGAAAAACCTTGCAGAAAAATTTACCTATATAGAAACGTGGACTAAATCTAAAAAAGACGAGGAGAACGTTTCCAAGACAGAGGTCATTCACTTTATTGATGCATTAGAAAAGCACCTATGGGAAAGCCCTTCTTTTAGAGCGGGTGACACGGATCGTGTGGCGGAGGCGTTCGCTGATATTCGACAAATGCGTGAGTATACAACGATCAGAGGAGCGTCCCACCGAGTCGTCTTGGATTATCTTGCGATTATGCTATCATAACCATATATGGCATATAACTTTTCAATCCTCAAAGAAGAATTTTCAACAATCACTGAATGGCTTCAAAAAGAGTTTTCACAAATCTCTACAGGACGCGCAAATCCAGCACTCCTTGATTCTATTCAAGCAGAATCATACGGATCATTTCAGCCCATCAAAAATATTGCCTCGATCACTGTAGAGGAGGCTCGAACGTTACGTATTTCTCCTTGGGACAAAGGAGCTATTAAAAGTATTGAAACTGCTATTCGGGACTCAGGACTACCGCTTTCTGTAACAGGTGACAGTAGTGGAATTCGAGTATCGGTGCCACAGCTTACCGCAGAATCTAAATTATCATTGGTAAAATTATGCAAAGAGAAAATGGAGGATGCACGCGTAAAGGTACGTCTCGCTCGCCAGGTTACTGATAAGAACATTGAAGAAACAGAGAAAGCAGAAGACGATGCATTTCGTGCCAAAGAAGACCTTCAGAAACATGTAGACGAGGTAAATAAGAAGCTTGAAGAGCTCTTTACTAAAAAAGAATCTGATATTACTACCGTATAGTATGTCTATAATCATTTTTATCATAATCTTAGGAGTTCTAGTATTCGTTCATGAAATGGGGCATTTTTTGTTTGCAAAATTATTTGGTATTCGCGTAGATGAGTTTGGTATGGGATTCCCTCCACGAGCTCTGCGATTATTTAAAAAAGGCGAAACGGAATACACGTTGAACTGGATTCCATTCGGAGGATTTGTAAAAATACATGGCGAGGATTCATTGGATGCAGATGATCCTGATTTTCATCGGAGTATGATGGCGAAAAAATGGTGGCAGCAGGTCATCGTCTTGATTGCAGGGGTTACTATGAATGTAATCCTTGCATGGTTTATTTTCGCTGGATTACTGATGGCCGGATCGCCAACACTGGCTTCGCAGACACAAGACCCTTCGCTTTTAAAAAATACACAACTCACGATCTTACAAGTTGCTGAAAAATCTCCTGCGGAATCTGCAGGGATTAAAGCAGGTGATACGATTACGAAAGTTTCAAGTCCGTCGGCAATTCTTACGAATGCAACTCCTGAAAGTTTTACAAAATTTATCCAAGCAACTAAAGATGGCGAAATGGTAACGGTTTCTATTGATCGAGGCAATGAACACCTAGACCTTGCTGCCTTGCCAGTAGCTGGTATTGTTGCTGATCACCGAGCCATTGGAGTGTCGGTAGATATGATTGGAATTGCTCCGGGGCTCTCATTTTTCAAAGCACTTAGCGAAGGGGCAAAAAGTACTTATTACGCGACTACAGGGACGTTTGTAGCATTTGGACATTTGGTTACAGGGAAAATCAGCCTCGAAACTATCTCTGGTCCTGTAGGACTCACTAAAATGGTGGGGGATGCTCAACGAATTGGATTCTCGTATGTAATACTCCTTACGGCAATTATTTCGATTAACCTTGCGGTAATTAATATTTTACCGTTGCCGGCACTTGATGGGGGACGTATTATCTTTGTTTTTATCGAGACGATTATCCGCCGTCCACTTCCTAAAAATTTTGTGCAGTGGACAAATGGAATTGGGTTTATGTTACTTATTTTGCTCATGGTGGTGGTTTCGGTGAAGGATGTGATCAAATTATTTTAATGAAAAAGCCATCGTGTCACGCGATGGCTTTTTATGAAACATTACTTCTTACTGATGTTTCAGAAGTTTCTGTATGAGGATGCTTGTCTTTTTAGTAGATGGAAATATTTCTTTTTTTAAGTAATTAGAAATATCCTTAAATGACACTCCTAATTCATCACGCATCAACATTTCGATGAGTATATTCCTTGGAATATGTACCCCGAAATAATTTTTTCCTAAATGAAATAGATGAGATGGTTCTAGTTGGTTTTTTAAATAAAGAGTTGAGTCAAAGATCCTTTCTTGATTTGATCCGTCATTTGTTTTTGCAATATTAAATGAATGCTGAACGGTTTTCATGTAGAGTGATTCATTATAATTAACATGATATACGTCATAAAATCCAAAATAAAATTTAAACTCGCTATAATTTTTGGTTAATTTAAAAGAATTTGCGTAACATTGGCGTTGATGAAAGTAGCGCTTTTTCATAAAATCCCAGTAAGCGGATTCCATAGGTGGTCCTGAAAGTTTGTAATCGATAGTATTTCCTAATTGTTCAAAAAAATTAAGGTAATTTTTAAAAACAACAGACTGGTTGCGGACTGCTTGTTGTCGTAGTCTTACAAGAGGCGAGTCACCTGGTGAGTGGTTGACTAAGGTTCTGGTATTTCTAATACTCATAATATTTGTTTTTTATTTGAAAATACTATAGAATATCAAACGTGAAAAGTCAAGATTTGAAAAAACTTAATTTACCAGATAAGCCTGGAGTATATTTCTTTATGGGCCCAACTTCGCAAAAAGCTTCGCGGGGCAAGCAAGAGATTTTATATATCGGTAAGGCTACCAATCTACGTGATCGTGTACGTAGTTATTTTGCCAAGGATCTCATTGATACTCGAGGCCCAGGGATTTTAGACATGACTGTCCAAGCTCATACTGTTGAGTTCCAAGAAACAGATTCAGTCCTCGAGGCCTTAATCCTTGAAGCGAATTTGATCAAAAAACACCAACCCAAATACAACGTCAAAGAAAAAGATAATAAAAGTTTTAACTGTATCGCAATCACGAGCGACCCTCTGCCAAAAGTTATTATCATTCGCGAACGAGAAACAAAGACACAAAAATTTAATGCGGTATTTGGTCCGTATCCTAACGGAACACTGCTCCGTGATGCGTTGAAAATTATTCGAAAAATATTTCCATTCGTTGATGATAGTTCTGCCAAAAAAGACCAGCGAGAATTTTACAAGCAACTAGGACTCACACCTTCACAAGAAAGTGAGTATTCAAAAAACATCCGAAACATTAAGCTGTTTTTAAGTGGCAAGAAAGGCAAAGTAATTACATCACTTGAAAAAGAAATGAAGTCATATGCAAAGAACCATGAATTTGAACTTGCAGAGATTGCGAAACGAAAAATATTTGCCTTGAATCATATTAACGATGTTGCGCTGATCAAGGATCCTACTACGCTGGATAACGAGCTGCGCGGGACAGCTAGGTTTCGAATAGAATCCTATGACATTGCACACCTAGCAGGTAAAAACACGGTTGGAGTTATGACGGTGGTAACCAGTGGTCGGGTAGACAAGGCGGAATATAGAAAATTTATCATTCGATCAGGTAAAGGGAATGATGATTATGGAAACCTTAAGGAGGTACTTACACGTCGCCTCAAACACCCAGAATGGACCCTACCTAACCTTATCGTTATCGATGGGGGACTTGGACAGTATAATGCGGCAAGAGAAATTGTGGGGGGAATAGACCTCGTCTCGGTGATCAAGGATGAGCGACATAAACCAAAGGGGATTCATGGTAATCCAGAGAGTATTAAAAAGTATAAAAAAGATATCTTACTTGCGAATAATGAGTCACATCGGTTTGCGATTACCTTCCATAAACAGAAGCGGGGTAAGGACTTTCTCAACGCTCCCGCCCGCTCTGCGAGACGCCCTCTAAAAGAGGAGGTCAAAACCCTTGCAAAACTTGGCAAATTCAGTAAAATAGTATAGGATTGTTCTTACCCAATCAGATACTCTCTTCAATGGATTTGTTTACAAATCCCTTCGGGAGGGAGTGTCGGTCAGGTATGAAATTTTTTCTAACTTGACTCGTCCGCCAGTTGGCGGACACCTGGGCCCTTAGCTTAGTTGGTAGAGCGCCTCACTTGCACTGAGGAGGTCAACGGTTCGAATCCGTTAGGGTCCACACAAAGGAACAATTATCCAACAGATCAAGTCCATCGCAAGGCTTTTTTTGTTGGAGTAACGTGGTATAATGGTTTTATATGCAAGACACACCCAAAACCTATTGGCTTTATATTGCATGGACGGTAACTATTGTCGCAGTGCTCGGAAGCTTATATTTCAGCGAAATACGACATTTTCCGCCATGTGTGCTCTGTTGGTACCAGCGAATTTGTATTTATCCGTTGACCGCAATACTCCTCGTGGGTATCTTAAAAAAAGACTCCCTGGTTCATTTATACGCACTCCCACTCTCGATTATAGGACTTATTATTTCGTTCTATCATAATCTACTGTATTACGAAATTATCCCAGAAGCACTGGCTCCTTGTGTAAATGGAATCTCATGTACCACAAAATATGTCGAGTACTTCGGATTTGTAACTATTCCTTTATTATCATTCCTAACCCTTGTCATTGTTACTTTTTCAGTAGTAATGTATACACGATCAACTAAAAAATATGCCTAAAGAATTAAAAATTGTTTTTGGAATCCTAGGAGCCGTTGCTATTGCAGTTATTGTTACCCTAGCTTCTCAGAATACTCCATCAGTCACTTCAGAAAAATTAGTCGGCGCAGCTGTGCATATGACCAGTACTAAGGATGCTAAGGTTACCGTGGTTATCTTTGGTGACTATGAATGTCCTGCGTGTGGGGTCGCACATCCTATTACTAAACAGCTCATGAAAGATTATGCAGATAATCCTGAGGTTAATTTCGTGTTTAGAAACTTTCCACTTCCGCAGCATGCACATGCTTTAATTTCAGCACAAGCCGCAGAAGCTGCTGGAGCTCAAGGAAAGTTTTGGGAAATGCATGATTTGCTCTATGAATATCAAAAGGATTGGGTAAATAGTGCTGATCCTTTAGACATATTTGTAGCATACGCTACTCAATTAGGACTTGATGTGCCAAAGTTTAAACAAGAAGTGTCAGATAATGCTTATCAAGCAATTATTAATAAAGACAAGGCAGATGCTGCAGCGCTCAATGTTCAATGGACACCAAGTATCTATATTAATGGAGTATTAGAACAAAAAATTCCCCCTGTTGAAGAGTTTAAATCAAAAATTGAGGCACTCTTAAAGTAGTCGTGCGGAGTTCACTATTCGCGAGGAGTCGTTGATTGAAGCAATAACAGTTGTGCTTTTTCTGTAGCAGTTACATCCACTTGGTATGTTTTTTCAAGCGATTTAGTAAGTGTTATTTCATCAAGGATTTGTCCTGCTTTTTCAAGGATTACCAAGGCTTCACTATACAATCCTGCCGTCATTTTAACTTGAGCATCCTCGATAAGGATCACAGCTTTTTCACGAGGAGTTTTTTCATACTCGGGAACTTCAATTTTTGCAGCGGTAGCCAGTACTGGGACCAGTTCTTTTGAAGAGCTAGCGGTCAATAGGTCAGGGGAATCCGTTCCTGTGGTGATCACAGGTTCTGATGTAAGCATAGGCACAGGAATTGATTCAAGAAGCGTGGTTACTTCAGCAAGTCGCTTCGCCGCTGAGATTTTTGTGGTGTCATCGGCTTTTAAGGCAACAATTTGTTCGAATTTTGTTTTTTCAGTAGCAAGTTTTTTGGTAGTAACTTGAGCTGCAAGCACAATAGGACCAATATTTTGATTGGTGTTCTGTTCGATACTTGCAAGGATACGTCCATTACTCGAGAATGTTGTTTCGAGAGTACTTGCCGCAGAAAGTGCCAACTCAGGATTTTCATTCTGAATACGCTCAGCAATATCCTTGATTGCGGTTCGAGAATGCTCAATACCAGCCTGGATAACTGCAGACGAGGTGGTATCAAGTTGTTGGTTTACAGCGAGACGGGTAGCTTCCTTGAATCGAGTTTCAATACGCTTGGTTTCAAAGGCAATAACCGCCTCAGGAGTTTTTTGACCCTTGGCTTGATATTCCTCGATCCAAATTTTTATAGGATAAAGCTTACTATTAGGAAGTGATTGGTATGAAGCACTAGTAACACCAATAGATCCACCTAATACAAGTACCAAGCTCGCCAAAGCAAGACTTGCGTAACGAAATGTATACGGAGAAAGAAGGCCAGATTTTACTGGGTGACTTGTTACGTACGAAACTAGTATCGTTTTCATACGTCGCTTCTCCTCAGGTGTCATCTGATTCTTATCGAGATAATATTTAATTGTTTCAAATGGGTTGTTCATAAAATGTTATTCGTAGGACTCCTCGGGGAATAATTTCTGTGCAAGTTTGATAGCACGATGGATGCGGACAGAGATGGTGTTTTCCGACTCCTTGTAAATTTTTGCAATTTCAGGAATCGTAAGTTCTTGGATAAATCGGAGCGAGAGTATTTCAAAATGTTGTTCGGGAAGCTGTTTCAGTTTATCAATCATCATATGCTGATCCAGAGCTGATCCTGTGGGAATCATGCTCGTATCAGGAATATCCTCGGAAGGTGACTCATCATTAAACAGCGCATCAAGGGACAAAGCCTGCTTTTTGCGACTGTGGTCAATAATGAGGTTGCGAGCTGTCCTATAGAGGAAAGCTCGTGCCATGTCGATAGTTTTACCATTTCTGAGGTAATCCCAGGTCTTTATAAAAGTTTCCTGGGTAATATCTAGGGCAAGGTCACGATTGCGTGTTTTTGAAAGACAAAATCGGAAGATTTCATCACTGAAACCGTCATGCATTTCCATGAATAGCTTCTCAACGGCTCGATTGTTATCAGAACGAGGTTCTTTCATATAGGATGACGTAAGAGGAGGTTTTTTCTTACAAGCCTTAGTATATGCTACAATAGCACCTATATGCAACAAAAAGTACTTATCGTAGGTGGGGGATTTGGTGGTATTCGTACCGCTTTAGACCTTGCGAAGAAAGGGGGATTCGAAATTACCCTTATTTCTAAGAATCCAAATTTTGAATATTATCCAGGACTACACAAGATCCTTGGGATCTCTGAACGGGTCACGGTTCAAGTGCCTCTCGCAACTATTTTCAAGAATAAGCAAGTAACCCTTGTTATTGATACGGTTGTCGAAGTTGATCTAGAGCAAAAAAGAGTTACGACAAATACAGGTGTATTCCAAGGAGATTTTCTGGTGATTGCTGTAGGGAGTCAGACTGAGTATTTTGGTATTGCAGGACTTCCAGAAATGGCGTACGGATTTAAATCTGTAGCCGAGGCAAAAAAATTGCGAGCTCATATCGAAACTCTTTTTGAGAAACATGCCAAGACTGAGAAGACTGAGACGGTGGTAGGGCTACACATGGTAATTGTAGGAGCTGGGCCAAACGGAGTAGATCTCGCAGGAGAACTTGCCTCACTCGATAAGTATCTCGCTAAGAAATACGGAGTTCTCGAATCATTCATCACAGTTGACCTCATTGAAGCTGGTTCTCGAGTGCTCGGTATGATGTCCGAATCAGTAAGTCATCAAGTAGAACAGCGGTTGCGTAGCTTGGGGGTGAATATTTTATGCAACCGTGAGTTACGTAAAGAAGATTCTTGGACGGTTAAATTTGCTGATATGACTATTGGAGCGCAGACCCTGGTTTGGACTGCGGGAATTATTACTAACGAGCTCGTTACTAAGATCAAAGGACTTACTCTTGCAAAAAGGAATCGTGTCATTGTGGATAACTATTTGCAGCCAACAAATGGTGAATCTGTTTTCAAAGACGTGTTTTGCATTGGGGATATTGCAGATACCAAATATGCAGGGCTTGCTCAAACAGCTCTGTCGGATGGAACATATGTAGCACGAACGATTTCTAAGGAATCTGCAGGTAAGCATCTCAAAAACTATTCAGCAAAACCTGTTGCCTATAACATTGGTGTTGGTCCTCGCTGGGCAGTGCTTACCATTGGCTCATTCGAAACATTTGGCTTGTTGCCACACGTGATGCGAACACTTATTGATATCAGGTTTTTCCTTTCTATTTTGCCTGTGCGTGAGGTGTGGAAATTATATTCAAAATAGTAGGTATCTTTGCGAAGTCTTCAAGGAGGGTTGCTCGCATACCTCCGTTATAGAGCGCTGCTGCTGGATGATAAAGTGGGAGAAAGTATTCCGTAGGAAGGTATGGAATTTTTCTATGCACCAATTTCCCATGCGCATCAGAGATGATGAGTTCTGGAAGGAAATGCGTCATCGAATGCCGCCCAAGGAAAATAACTAAATCTGGTTTGATAAAGTTAAGTTCTGCATAGAGCCAAGGCGCACATTCAATTTTCTCGTGACGTTCAGGATCGCGATTATCAGGTGGGCGATATTTTACAATATTGGTAATATAAATGTCTTCTCGTTTCATTCCAATAGATGCCAACATCTCAGCGAGGAATTTTCCTGCAGCTCCAATAAAAGGCTTACCGGTCTCATCTTCCTTCTTACCAGGAGCTTCACCAATAAATACAATCCTTGCATCAGGATTCCCATCGCCAAATACCGGCTGGATGGCCGTTTCTTTGAGTTTGCATTCACAGAGCGTGTGAAATTGCTGATGCAATTCAAGGAGTTTTTGGGCTCGGGTCATACTTTTATTTTACCATATTTTATGGTATACAAGAGGTACTATGTTTCAAAAATTTATCCTCAAAAAACTGATTGGAAGTAAGCTTAAGGCAGCAGGTATGAATGATGCGCAGGTTGAGCAGCTCCTTGAAGTGGTCCAAAAGAATCCAGCGTTTTTTAAAAAGATTCAAGATCAAGTCGAAACCAAGAAAAAGCAAGGTATTCCTGAACAGGCTGCCATGATGACGGTTATGCGTGAGCATCAAGGTGAATTGCAGAAGATTTTAAGTGGGATGCAGAAATAGTATTCAACCTAACTATGCAAGTTCCTAATTCAGACACTTTTTATATAATCGGTATGAGTCCGGGGAATAGTTATTTTAAGGACGAAGAAATCAAATATTTGCTTGAAAAAACCGTGAGTCGTTATGGGAGGGTAGCTATTATGATTGCCGATGTCCCCGCAATTGCAACCTATGTTGCTTTTGGATATGCAGAAAATAAAGCCCGCCGACTAAAAGCTATTCCACAAGGAAATTTGCTCAAAAATAAGGTAACTCGTGGAATGGGAGATCTTGGGTACTCATCAGATCAAGTACGTATTATTGAATGGGCAGATGAGGTTGAGAATAATACTGATTACCAAAAATCACTTACAGCTATCAAGTCGCTTTATAATACCAATTTAAAATTTCAACATGATGCAGATGAAACAACGAGAACGGTACTTGTGGGATCAAAAAGAGAGCTTGTAGATATTGAAAAATCTGTAAAAACAGCAGTGCACTATTTACTCTCAGAATTTGCATTTCTTGTATGGGCTCCAAAATTATTACACGTCCAAAAAGTTGTGTACATTTATCATAAAAATTGGCTAGTGTATGAAAATTTTATTGCAGGAATATACGACTCCATACCAAAATCTGGAATGGAGTTCCTGCTCATGGAAAATCCTTACGAAACCTATAACCCTCTTTGGGCACTTGAGGAAACCGATATTGATAGTAGTTATGTCAACAGTCTTGATCGAGTAACTAAGACTAAAACGTTACGTGTTGCATTTTCAAATTATCCACCAGCCCTTATTCAGGACAAGAACGGTAATATTTCTGGAATTTTTTATGAAATTATTATGCGCATTGCTAAAAAATATGGTTGGAATGTTGTTTGGAGCGAGGAAACCGGATATGGAGTAATTATTGAAGGGCTTGAATCGAATAGGTTCGATATTTTTGGGAGTACTGTATGGCCAACACCAGAGCGTCTCGAGAGTGCAAGCTTCTCGGAATCCCTCTATACTAGTGAGGTTTTTGAATGGGTAAGACCAGATTTTATTTTGGATAAAAATGATTTAAATACTCGAGTGGTGGTTAAGGAAGGGGATATCTCCCACTCAATTACTCTTACCGATTATCCTAACAATCGACTGGTATACGTACCACAACTTACAGACCCCCGGGAACTTCTTACCTTTGTTGCAACAAATCGTGGCGATGTGACCTTTGCTGAGCCTTCTTTGGTAAACCTATTTAACGAAACCTCTGAAATAAAATTAATCCGAGCCTCCGATACTCCAATACGGACCTATGGAAATACCTTTATATTTAAAAAAGACGATGTAAGTCTGAGAGATGTGTTTAATCAAGAGCTTGAAATGTTCACGAAACTCATTTTGGAGAAATAAAAAACCGCTGGGCAAAACCATACGGCATTTTTCAAGGTGTTTAGTTACACAGGTGACCACGTCCTCTTGACCCATTTATGGTCGTTCAGTCGATAGCCGCGACATTGGAGTTGGCTTTGAAGCTCCTCCTCAATAGCGATTCTGTATGACGACTTGGACTTTCTTGTTCTGTGAGGCCAGAGCCTGATAAGGTCTTCATCCTCAACTTTTTCAATTTCAGTAGTAAGAATCAGACCTGCGTCATTGCGATAAAAAATTGCCTTGGTCGAGTGTGTTGCTAATACGACACCCACAAGGTACTTTTTCCAGTGCTGAATTCTTATAAAAATAATGACACCTTTGATTTTTATGAATGTAAATTTAAGATGTTTGCATACGGTATAGTCTCTATGTGTGGGCATTGCTGTATTTTTTTTGTGATTGAAAATTTTTCCTTATGAAT
>CALRGS010000013.1 GCA_943357975.1 Candidatus Nomurabacteria bacterium
AAAGGAAGGGTTGCGTATCTTTCTCCTTCAGTTCCTCTGCAGCGAGCCATTAAAAGCTATGTCCAAACCATTGCTTCTTATACTGACTTACAACCAGTGGAGCTTCATGCGATGATGTGGTTTGCTGAACGAACTCGAGCGGGAAACAAAACCGACCGAAGCTACGCAACAACCCTCAGGAAAAAGCTCATGGAAACAATGTTCCCGCATCCTGAGTTTAAGGTGTGATAAAATCCCGATCTAGCAGTCGGGATTTTTTGTTCTCTAGAAAGCCTTGACTTAGTTTGATCTAGTTGGCCTTTTGGGCAAAAACACTCATTTAGTTTGACTTTGACTCCTAGACCCTATTTACTTGTGCCAGAAGTACTTCTTTTTATAACAATTTAAATACGTTTGATATGAGCTCAAAAAAGAAAAAACCAGAGACATCTCAAGCCATGAGGTACTCTGAAGCTACAGTAGATTTTACTCACATTATTACTCTGCCCCAAATGAGAACAGAGTTTGATCCGCAAGCACTCCGGCAACTTGTAGATAGTATTGTAAAGTCGGGTGGATTAATAAATCCTCAGATCGTTACCAATCTTCCCGAAAAAGAGTTCTGGGAGTACTCCAAGCTCGTCTGCGGTATTTATGAAAAACAACTCAGCC
The DNA here is from genome assembly GCA_943357975.1 of Candidatus Nomurabacteria bacterium. GTDB lineage: Bacteria > Patescibacteriota > Minisyncoccia > Phycocordibacterales > UBA1006 > CAIXMG01. The sequence continues at coordinate 652 of CALRGS010000013.1, forward strand.
AAAGTACTATCAGATCAATTAAAAAAAAGATAGGAAGCACAGGAGCCTGGGTTATGATTGCAGGGGAAAGGCGACTGTTGGCACTCGATATTTTATGGAACGAAGGATGTTCTGATTGTCAAAAGGAGCATGGTGGTAAGAAAGTGGGAAAAGGTGTGTGTTGGCAAAAACATTTTGGCACCCTTTCAAAAGTTATTCCTGTGCGCGTACCTATTACTAAGGACCCATCGGAACTGCTCACTATTCAGCTCGAAGAAAATACTCAGAGCCCTCCTAATTCGTATGAGCTAGCTAACGCAGTTGCAAAGTTTGCTATTTTTTTGAAGTCCCAAAACAGAAACTGGTCATGGAAAAAAATTGCTCAACGTATGAAGAGGTCCCCAGAAATGGTTCGTAGAGCGCTGACATTTTTTGCATTACCTGTTTCTATCAAGAAAATGGTAAGTCAGAAGAAGATTCATTACGGCCTTGCAGTTGAGCTTGCTCGATTACAAGACCAAATCAAGTACAAGGAAGTGGATTTGCTTCGCGAAATAAACATGGCATTGGTGGATAAAAAACTGAGCAAGGTCGCTGCATTCGCAGATCATGTATCAGGAACTATTACTGCTTATATTCAAAAGCAAAACAATGAGATTACGACACTAGAGTTGATGGTTGAGGAACTTTCTGCTGAAAAGAGAATGGCTTCAGTATTAAGTCCGGATGCTATTAATTTGGCACGCATTCTGGTGAGTAATTTTACAAAGATACTTGGTGTTTGGGAAAGTGCTGATAATAGAGCATTTACCAAAGACCGATATCTAACAATAGGTGGATTTGTTGAAGATTATGCGAAGGTGGTTCCTTTGATGGAGCAACTCCTGCCGTACGTTGAAGACAAGGTCACTGTTATTGAAGCGAAGGAAATGCGAGCAGGAATTGTACGCATCAAAAAAATCGTGAGGATTAAGCAAAGAAAGCGTGCAGTGGCTAGGTAGATTGATTAAAGTGTTACTTGGATTTCCTTCTGGGAATCGGGGTAACACTTTTTTGTTTGTGCTTTTGCCTAAGCCTTGACAAGATCCCTTATTTCCCTATACTTTCAATGCGACGACTACTGTGGTACATCCCACTGGCTAGCGTCGCACTCACATAGAACGTTTGTTTGGAGCTCGCACCGCTAGCCAATAGGGTGCAGCACTCGGACAACGTAAACAAAAAAACTTCTGATTTTTTTCAGAAGTTTTTTTGTTGGCTGTAATGGTGCATATATTTATTTTTTATTTGAAAAAAATTTACAAAAAAATAAAAAATATTTTTAAAAGTTATCCACAGTTTAATTTCTATCGCTCACTTTTTTCTTGTGCAAATATTTTTTACGTTAGATAATAGATGCAGCGGATGATACAACACTTTATTTTGCGATCGAGACCTCGCGAATAAGGGCGGTCGAATCATCAGTCATTCATAAGCACGAATTTTTATAAAAAATAATTTTCAAAAACATTTTTATGGCAACAAAGAAAAAGGCAAAGAAAGTAGCTAAGAAAGCTAAAAAGGCTGCAAAGAAGTCTTCTAAAAAGCGAGCATAGTCTCATTTCAAAATCTCCCGTAAGGGGGATTTTGTTTTGCAGTACCACCCCCGCCGCCTTCGGCGAGCGCCCCTCCTAAAACAGGAGGGGACAGGGTGCTTATTTAATAAATGTGCCTAATTCGCATTTAATTTTTTTAAGTACCTGGGTAATACTTTCAATAACCTCTTGATTAGAAAATCTCATAACCTTGTAGCCTTGTGATGTGAAAAATTGATCACGCTCGTTATCATAATCTTTTGCGCTTAAATGTTGTGCCCCGTCGAGCTCAACGATGAGTTTTGCTTTTGGACAATAAAAATCTAAAATGTAGGGACCTATACTAGATTGTCTTCTAAATTTAAAACCTAGCTGAGATCCTTTTAAATAATTCCAAATACGAATTTCTTCGGGTGTCATATGGTTTCTTAATACTCTTCTTCGGCCTTTTAAAATTGGATGGTTGTGAAAATATTTTGTCATATATCTTAGTCTATCTAAACGAGATAAAATCCAGATAAAGTGGCGTTTTTTTGTCCCCTCCTATTTATAGGAGGGGCGACTGCCCGTAGGGCAGCGGGGGTGGTATTGTTCAGGGTGGTCGGGTGACTGAGATGGCTTAATATGCTATAGTACAACCCTATGAAAGACTGGTTAAATAAGGTGTTTGGAGATGATAGTTCACGATTTTTAAAGGATGTAGGACCAATAGTGGAAGCTATTAATACCCTTGAGTCAGGAATAGTAAAACTTGCTGATGCTGATTTTCCTAATAAAACACTAGAACTCAAACAGCGAATTGCAGACGGGGCGACTTTGGATGAAATTATTCCAGAAGCCTTTGCGCTCGCACGAGAAGCCGCAAAGCGAACATTACAGATGCGACACTTTGATGTGCAGCTCATCGGAGGCCTTGCGCTCTGCCAAGGGAAAATTGCAGAAATGAAAACAGGAGAAGGAAAAACATTGGTGGCAACTCTTGCGGCGTATACGAATGCTCTTTTTGGGCAAGGTGTTCATGTGGTAACGGTTAACGATTACCTTGCGCGACGCGACGCGGAACAGATGGGGCAGGTGTACCACTTCCTCGGAATGACGACAGGTATTTTAAATAACTTGGGCAAGTCATACCTCTATAATCCAGTTGTAGAAAATCCAGATCCAAAAACAGATGAGGCTGAGGCGTATCATGTGTTCGAAAAGTTCCTCAAGGAATGTTCTCGTAAGGAAGCTTATGCGGCTGACATTACCTATGGAACAAATAGTGAATATGGGTTTGATTATTTGCGTGATAATACCCAAGTAGATATTAATCGTGTAGTACAGCGAGGGCAATTCTTCGCACTTGTCGACGAGGTGGACTCGATCCTTATTGATGAAGCTCGCGTACCCTTGATCCTTTCGGGTCCAGCAGAAGACGCAAGTGAGATTTACAGAACATGTGCATCCATTGCACAACAACTTGAAAAAGAGGTTGACTATACCGTTGATGAAAAACTCAAGGCAGTGCAACTTACTCCAGAAGGAATTACTCGTGTTGAGAAACTCCTTGGCGTAGACAATTTATATACAGCAGCAAACGTAAAAATGATTCACCATGTTGAAACGTCGGTTCGTGCCAAAGCATTATTTATCAAGGATGATGAATATGTTATTCGAGGTGGGGAAGTTATTATTGTAGATTCATTTACAGGACGTATGCAAGAAGGGCGTCGTTATTCAGATGGGCTCCATCAGGCAATCGAAGCCAAGGAGGGAGTTGCGATTAAACAAGAGTCTCGAACCCTTGCCTCTATCACGTACCAGAACTATTTCAAATTCTATGTAAAGCTTTCGGGTATGACAGGAACTGCAAAAACCTCTGCCGAGGAGTTTGGTAAGGTGTATGGACTTGAGGTGATTGAAGTTCCAACCAATGTTCCCATTATTCGTATCGATCGTATGGATAATATTTTCCAAACAGAGACTGGGAAATTCAAAGCCATTGCGCGCCGAGTTAAAGAATTACATGATAAAGGTCAACCGGTGTTGATTGGTACCGCATCGGTAGAAAAAAATGAATTACTTTCTGCCTACTTGAAAAGTGAAGGAATTCCTCATGAAGTATTGAATGCAAAGAATCATGATCGAGAAGCTGAGATTATTGCAAATGCTGGACGCAAAAGTTCAGTAGTTATCGCAACGAACATGGCAGGACGTGGAGTTGATATTAAACTAGGAGGTGTTCCATTTAATGAAGATGCCTATGTTGAGGTGAAAAGCCTCGGGGGGCTCTGTGTAATCGGAACCGAGCGTCATGAGGCTCGTCGTATCGACAACCAGCTCAGAGGGCGTGCAGGGCGTCAGGGTGATGGAGGTGAGACCCAGTTCTATGTATCGCTTGATGACCAGCTGATGCGAGTATTCGGTGGGGATGGGGTAAAAAACATGATTGGCAAGCTCGGTATTCCAGAGGATGAGCCGATTCAGCATGGATTTATTTCTCGATCGCTTGAGGGTGCCCAGGAGAAAATCGAAGGATTTAACTTCGACTCTCGAAAGAATATTTTGTCTTATGATGATGTATTATCATCACAGCGACTTTCTATTTATAAACGACGCAATCGACTCCTCCATAACGATACTGAATATATCACAGAAATTGCAGATACCATTCGTGGGCGATTGGATGAAGAAGGTCTTACTCAGTTTGAATTAAAACGAGAAAAGCTAGGAGATGAAGCATGGAATGAAACATTGCGCAGAGTTACCATGTTCGTCCTCGATCGTTTGTGGACAGATCATTTGGATGTTATGGATAATGCGCGAGCTTCGGTGAACTTGCGAGCCTATGGTCAGCGTGAGCCGGTAGTAGAGTATAAGCGAGAAGGATTGAAACTCTTCCGAGAACTTGAAGAAAATTATATTTTCCAAGTTGCTGAGATTATGAAGAATCTTGAAACGGAAAACCCATCACCATCCCTTTCCGAAGGAAATGGGACCGGACCGATTATTTCTCAAGTAAATGTGAAAAAATCTGATGGTTCTGAATTCGAACGTAATGATAAGGTTATGGTTACGAAAGATGGGGAAGAGAGGGAGGTAAAATATAAGAACCTTGATAAAGCGCTTATCGATGGTTGGAGTATTAAAACTGAGGCAAGGAAGTCATAGAAGTTCAATTGAAAAAATACCGAGTTGTTCGGTATTTTTTTGTCAAACAAAAATCCCCGTGAGGGGAAATTTGATGTAGCATTATGCAACTAGAGTTACATTTGCTGCGAATGGGCCTTTTGGACCTGAAGACATTTCAAATGAAACGGCATCTCCTTGACGAAGTTCGTTGAAAGTTGTTCCAACAACGTTTTCAGAGTGAAAGAAAATATCTTTCGCTCCTGCTTCTGCTCCATCTTGAGCGATGAAACCGAAACCTCGTTCATTCAAATTCTTGATTTTTCCTGTCATGATTTTGATAACTAATCGATTAAGACAAATACTAATGGTTTAATCGACTGATTCAAACTCACTCCTTTGTATGCTTATATACTAGCATAATGGGGTTTAAAAGTCAAGGAGTTAGAGAGATTCCTTGACAAGTTCTTAAAATAAAGTATCTTCGTACTCAAGAGGTCACCAAAACTCTCCACAATAGCATATGGCAACGAATAGATTTTTTGCTCCAGAACTTGGACCAACAGATTGTAGTATTAATGATCTAACAATCACAAGCATGACAGGGTTCCTTGATAAGAAGAATACCATTCAGCTTGTGGAGTCAAAAACCTTTAAGGGCTACCAAGTAAGACTTAAAAAGCTTGGAGAGGTTAGTGACTATCTTACCTTCCCCGGTCTGGTGTGTGCAGTTCGTGTTGAGTCTGGGATAGAGAACGACCTTAGTTTCAGGACCTATGGATTCAATGAGCTAGGCGTTGCTCTTTCTATAGGAACACCTGAATACATGGCAAAAGAAGGCATTGTTCTTCTAGCAACATCATTAACTTATCCGGAACAGTTTAAAGCTCGTGACTATCATCCAGATTCACCAGATGATAGTGATAATGATTTCTATTATCCTGAAGTATCGTTGGCGCTGGAACTTTTTGCACGCAACGCAAAAGGTACCACTAGAGGGTGTGTAAGGTGGGTACGTTTTCCTAGCTGTTATTTTCCTAAGGATGCATACATTCCCTACAAGGAGCGATTGAGATTTGATGGAACATGGGATGAGTGTATGAGTCATTACACAGCAACAGTAAAGAAGATGATGAGGCTGGGTAAAAAGGAACTTAAGAAATAGTTTCTACCTAAACGAAAACCGCAGCATGGCACCCTGCGGTTTTTTTATTTCATAATTTTGTGGAAGTGGGCGGAATTGAACCGCCGTCCAAGATGAGTCAACAAGGAAGTCTTCATACATAGATTATTTTTGCTCTGCCTTGCTAGGCAGGGTTTTAAGTGTGAACATTCTTAAATAAACAAACACATGTTCACGACCGAGTCGTTTGATTTGGAATTACGCGTTGACGTGCGGAATGCCTATCTTGATAATATGACACAATTTTTTCCTCACAAGATTTGGAAAAGTTGTGTGCCTAAGCATTAAAGGTTAGGCAAATGCGAATCCTCGTACCGCGAAGGCATAAGGAGAAGCAGTGTTAGTTGAGTTAGCACTTCAGCTTTAGAAAAAGTTTTACGAGATTTTTCAGAACTCGGTATGCATCGCTTATTGGGAATTCACCTGTCGAAGCCTGTCACTCCCATATATTACATCCTCACCCGGCCTGCTGCGCAGCCCACCCTCTCCACTAGCGTGGAGAGGGTTTCAGCTTACTTTACCTAGAGGTGTTCGAACCCTCTCCTCGCTAGAGGAGAGGGTGGACGCCGTCAGGCGGCCGGGTGAGGACTATCTCTTCATCAATCTACCAATTTCGCGTTTCGCATCACGATCCTTGATCGTATTACGCTTGTCGTGTTTTTGTTTCCCACGAGCAAGGGCGAATTGGAGCTTGAGGAAGCGACCCTTACTGTATAACGATAAGGGTATTAACGTCAATCCAGCTTCGCTTTTTCGCTGAGCAAGTTCTCGGAGTTCTTTTTTAGAAACAAGGAGTTTTCGCTTGCGATAGGGATCATACGAAGGGGGAGTATTCTTTACTTGGTATGGTGGAATATACGCCTTGACCAAGTAGAGCTCGCCGCCTTCGTTAATGATAAATGCTTCACCGATTGATGCATGACCAAGGCGAAGTGATTTCACTTCATGCCCCAGCAACTGCAAACCCGCCTCGTAGGTCTCGAGGGTCTCATAATTAAATCCCGCTTTGGAATTGGTTATGTAGGTATTTGCAATGACTGGTTTCTTGGCCATGACTTCTATAGTAGCATTTATTGGGTTACTTGACAATATAATATAACAATGCTATTGTTTTATTGGAAATATTTCCCCTACAACAAAATACTCTGTATGAAAAATCTCTTATTGGCTATGTTAGTACCCTTATTTACTATTTCTTTTTTTCAAGCCCACTCGCAGGATACGGACAAAGAAAAAAAGGATACTGTTTATTTGATTAAGCGCCCCATAGATGCAAATCCTTTGGAAAAAGTTGTTCCGGAAGAACGAATGAGAGGTGAGTTCGGGACCGCAGGAATTTCGATGACGAGCTCCACCGATACCAGCGCCTATATCCTTATTAGAAATAATGAAATTATAGAGAAAGGGCTCATGAGGTTTGGTGTAATACGAAAGAATGTTTCTTCAAACCATCCAGGTAGCATTAGTTCCTGGATGCTCAGGCAGAATTTTTTAGTAGCCTATCCTCAACGTGTATTGAAAAAAGATTCTAATAAACACAAGAGCGCCATACCCGATGATGGCTACTATTTTATAAAAGAAAAGGGAAAACTCTTGCCGGTAGAAGACTGTTGGGTAATAAAAAAGATTTTAGAACCAGCTCAGTAGTTTTTAGAAAGCTAAATGACCTTATTGATAAAAGCCCCGTGCAATTCGCGGGGCTTTTTTTTATTGCAATCAAGAGGTGCCAAGCTATGGGGGCTGTGTGGGTTACTTGACAATATATTAAATATGTGTACAATGTGCATATATTGTTCATCAAAAAATAATCCCATGAAAAAATTCATACTGAGTTTACTTATTATTTTCATCGCAGATCAGTGCAGCGCTCAATACCTAGAGGTTGTTAAATCACGAAGCGCTACTAACATGAGCACTGATTATTTACATCAAATTGCAAATGATTTTTCTATAGAAGTTGGCAATAAACTCAAGCAGGAATATCCTGCAAGAATAGAATGGGTCTATGTTTATTTAATTTGCAAGAAGGGGGTGCTGACATTAACCTATAAAGCGTCTCTAGAAAAATGTGATAGCGTAGATGCTGACTGGATATTTGATCACCGTGGAGCATTACGAATTGCATCAACAGAAAAGATTGCTTGTAATGATGCTGAGAAATCTCGAACATCGCAAATGCGCGAAGGTAAGGGGAAATTTAAAATCTACGGGAAGCAAGAGAATACTTTTTGGGCAACATCAGAAGCCGTGAGGTACAATGATGGGTTTGCTGTCGTGTATGAAGCGTTTATTGTAAAGCCTAAAATGTAATTGATTTTTTCTTAAAAGCCCCGTGCAATTCGCGGGGCTTTTTTTATTGCAATCAAGGAGTGCCAAGCTAGGGGGGGGTCTGTGTGGGTTACTTGACAATATATTTAACATGTGATAATCTCTGATCAGAACTATTCACTAACCCTAAACTCGAATTGGTATGTCAAAATCAAAATTAAATAGAATCTTGGACGAGATTAGTAATGACCCAGAATTGCTTGCGCTGTATGAAACAGGGTTCATAGGTCTTGATCAGGATGGTGAAATACCTCCAGACTCAAAACCGTTCATTCCTTGTTACGGCACCCAATCATTTCAACAAGCTGGGCATACTTATCAATTTGAAATAGTATCTATTCCCGATGGTAGTGCGCGACATACAGGAAGAGTTTTCTGAAGTTATAAAAGCCCCGTGCGACTCGCGGGGCTTTTTTTATTGCCCAAAATAGGTATAATGAGGCAACTATGCCAAACATGAAACAAGAGAAGGGAAAGGGGCCAAAAATTGGGTTTTTTACCCAGATTATCATTGCAATCGTCATATTTGCAGCACTTTCTGGTGCGTATTCGCTCATTGCAAAGCTTACCAGTAAGACTACAGAGGTTACTATTTCCCAAGTGGTTCAGATGGTAAACGCTGGTGAGGTCAAAACAATTATCGTTTCCGGGAACACTTTGGACATTGTTGCAACCGATGGGACAGAAAAAGTTTCTAAAAAGGAAACAGAGGCTGGAATTACTGAGACTTTGAAAAACTACGGAGTGACTCCTGAGGCGCTTGCAAAAACTTCGATTGATATCAAAAGTGAATCAGGGATTGGTTATTGGCTATTGAACATTTTACCTATCGCACTCCCAATGCTGTTCATGTTATTTTTCGTATGGTTTCTATTTTCACAATCACGAGGTGGTGGTATGGGTGGCAAAAGTCCATTTTCATTTGGACAATCGAAGGCTCGCGTAACAAATCCTGAGGATGAAGGAAAAAAAGTAACCTTCGCAAGTGTTGCAGGAAATGAAGAGGCAAAACAGGAATTAATCGAAGTGGTTGATTTCTTGAAAAATCCTCAGAAATATTTAGATATTGGTGCAAAAATTCCAAAAGGAGTTTTGCTTACAGGAAATCCAGGAACAGGGAAGACGTTGCTCGCACGAGCCGTTGCTGGTGAAGCAGGAGTTCCATTCTTCCACTTATCTGGTTCTGAGTTCGTAGAAATGTTTGTAGGAGTCGGAGCTTCACGAGTGCGTGATCTGTTTGAGCAGGCTAAGGCTGCGTCGCCATCAATTATTTTCATCGATGAGATTGATGCCGTGGGGCGATCACGAGGAGTTGGGACAGGAGGAGGAAATGATGAACGTGAGCAAACATTGAACCAGATCCTTGTAGAAATGGATGGGTTTGAGCCTACAGAAAAAGTTGTCGTAATGGCAGCAACGAACCGTGCTGACGTATTAGATGTCGCACTCCTTCGACCTGGGCGTTTCGATCGACGAGTATTTCTCAGCCTTCCTGATCGTAAAGACCGTGAGCTTATTTTGAAAATTCATGCAAACGAAAAACCCCTTGAGGCAGATGTAGATCTCTTGGTAATTGCAGAGCGAACACCTGGGTTTTCTGGAGCGGACCTTGAGTCATTAATGAACGAAGCTGCAATCCTTGCGGCGCGCCAAGATCGCAAAACAGTTGCGCAATCAGATGTCCTGGCTTCGATTGAAAAAGTTATGATGGGGCCTGAACGTAAATCGCATTTGCATACCAAGAAAGATCGTGAGATTGTTGCCTATCACGAAGCAGGTCATGCGATCCTATCATCCGCATTGGAACATGCTGATCCGGTTCACAAAATTACTATTATTCCACGAGGTGATGCGGGTGGATACACGATGAGTCTCCCTCTCGAAGAAAGTAAACTTATCAGCAAGAAAGAGTACCTCGACGACCTCGCTATGATGCTCGGAGGTCGCGCTGCAGAGAAATTAATATTTGGTGATATTACAGGAGGAGCTTCAGGTGACATCCAAAGCGCAACGAAAACAGTACGGAGTATGGTTGCGCAATGGGGGATGTCAGAGTCTCTTGGTCCAGTTGCTTACAATGATAAAGATCATTCGATGGTGAAAGAATATTCAGACGAGACGGCGAAGAAGATTGATGATGAGGTTGCAAGTATTATCAAAGAAGCTTTGAATCGAGCAGAAGAAACCTTGGCCAAGTACAAGGATGCCTTGGAAGCAGTTGCTAAGAAATTGCTTGAGGTAGAAACTCTTGAACAAGCGGAATATAATGCACTCATCAAGCCGTTTGGTTTGATTGGGAAGGTAAAAGAGGTTTAGTACTCCCACGCCCAGCTTCGCTGAGGCACTCCCTCTAAAAGAGGGAGACAATGCATCTGTAGCTCAGTTGGTTAGAGCTCCGAGCTTATACCTCGGTGGTCCCTGGTTCGAATCCAGGCAGATGCACA